>DASQDS010000397.1:0-7623 GCA_035634075.1 Pilimelia sp.
GCCGGTCGTCGGCCCGCACGCAGAACACTCGCCGTTCGAGCGCCGCGGCGCTGACGGCGGCTGCGGCCAGCCGGTCGTCCACCGCGACCTGCACCAGCCACACGCCGTCGAGGTCCGCGGCCTCGAACCGCCGCGCCGCCCAGTGCAGGCGGCCCGCGTCCACGTGCGCCTGGAGCGCCGGCGTCAGCTCCGGCGACACGACCGCCACGCGCGCCCCCGCCGCCAGCAGCGC
Organism: Pilimelia sp.; assembly: GCA_035634075.1. GTDB lineage: Bacteria > Actinomycetota > Actinomycetes > Mycobacteriales > Micromonosporaceae > DASQDS01. Next base: position 233 of record DASQDS010000397.1, read on the forward strand.
AGGCACCCGCCGGGTGGCCACGGCGCCACCACCCACCACGAGCACCCGCCGGCCGGCCAGGCGCAGGGCGAGCGGATACAGCTCGTTCATTCCGACTCCTCGGCCCCGGCCTTGCCCGTGACGCCCGCCGCGTCGAAGGTCGCCACCTCGTGCAGCACCCGCACGGACGCCGCCACCAGCGGGAGCGCCAGCAGGGCGCCGGTGCCCTCGCCCAGGCGCATGCCGAGGTCCAGCAGCGGCTGGAGCCTGAGGTGGCGTAGGGCCAGCGTCGCGCCGGGCTCGGCCGAGCGGTGCCCGGCCACCATTGCGGCCACCGCGCCGGGGGCCAGCGCCGCCGCGGCGAGCGCCGCCGCCGCCGCGATCACGCCGTCCACGATCACCGGCGTACGCCGAGCCGCTGCCCCGAGGAGGAAGCCGGCGAGCGCCGCGTGCTCCAGCCCGCCCACCGCCGCCAGCGTGCCGACCGGGTCGGCCGGGTCGGGCCGGTGCCGGGCCAGCGCCGCGCCCACCACGGCCACCTTGCGGGCGTACGTCGGGTCGTCGATCCCGGTGCCGCGACCGGTGGCCGCGGCCGGGGCGGCACCGGTGAAGGCGGCGATCAACGCGGCGGCCGGCGTGGTGTTGGCGATGCCCATGTCCCCGGTGAGCAGGACGCGCGCCCCGCCGTCCACCAGCTCGCCGGCCACCCGCACGCCGACGGCCACGGCGGCCAGGGCCTCGGCGCGGGTCATGGCCGGCCCCACAGTGATGTCTCCCGTGCCAGGGCGCACCTTGGCGGCCCGCAGGCCGGGTGCCGGTTCGCGCGCCGCCGCGACGCCGACGTCGACCACGGTCACGGACGCGCCGACCTGCCGGGCGAAGGCGTTGACCACCGCGCCGCCGGCAAGGAAGTTGCCCACCATCTGCGCGGTGACCTCCTGCGGCCATGGCGTGACGGCGCGGGCGTGCACACCGTGGTCGCCGGCGAAGATCGAGACCGCCGCCGGCTCGGGCAGAGGCGGTGGGCCGGTGCCGGCCAGCCCGGCCAGCCGTACGGACAGCTCCTCCAGCGCGCCCAGCGAGCCCGCCGGCTTCGTCAGCCGGGCGTGCAGCGCCCTGGCCTGCGCCATCGCGCCCTCGTCCGCCGGCCGCAGCGCGGCCACCGCCGCCGCCAGCTCGTCGCCCGCCGCCAGCTCGTCGCCCGCCGCCAGGGCTCCGCCCGCCGCCGGGTCCTTGCCCACCGTCATGCCGAACCTCGCTTCCGCTACCCCGGGACCCGCCCGCCGCCCCAGCCGGTGCTGGCCGTCGCTGACAGCTCCTCGGCCAGGGCGGCCAGGAACCCGTCGGTGGTGGCAGTGTCCCGCACCGCCACGCGCAGCCAGTCAGGGCCCAGCCCGGGGAAGGTGTCGCCGCGCCGCACCGCGTAGCCCCGCCGGCGCAGCGCGAGCCGCACCCGGTCGGCGCCGGCCAGCCGGAGGGGCACGAAGGCGCTGGCCGGCTCGCCGGGGACGGTGACCCCGGGCAGCGCCCGCAGACCACGGACGAGGTGCGCCCGGTCGGCGGCGAGCCGGGCCGCGATGGCCCGCTCCGCGGCGACGGCCCGGGGGGACGCGCACGCGGTGGCGGCGGCCAGCGCCGGCGTGGACACAGCCCACAGCGGCTGCGCCCGGGCCAGCCGGCCGAGCAGGTCGCCGGGGCCGAGCACGTACCCCACCCGAAGGCCGGCCAGGCCCCAGGTCTTGGTGAGGCTGCGCACCACGAGCAGGCCGGGGACGTCGCGGGCCGCGGCCAGCGACTCCGGCTCGCCGGGGACGCCGTCGGCGTACGTGCTGTCCGCGAACGCCTCGTCCACCACCAGGATCCGGCCGGGGCGGGCGAGGGCGGCCAGCGTGCCGGCGGGGTGCAGCACGGAGGTGGGGTTCGTGGGGTTGCCGACCACGACGAGGTCGGCGTCCGGCGGGACGAGCCCGGGGTCGAGCCGGAAGCCGTCGCCGGCCGGCAACAGTACCCGGGTGACGCGGTGGCCGGCGTGCCGGAGCGCGGCCTCGGGCTCCGTGAACTGCGGATGCACCACGACGGGCCGGCGGGCGGCCGCGAACGCCCTGGCGAGCAGCACGAACGCCTCCGCCGCCCCCGCGGTGAGCAGCACCTCCGCGGGCGGCCGGACGTGTCGGGCGGCCACGGCGGCGCGGGCGGCCGACGGGTCCGGGTACGCGGCGAGGTCGTGCAGTGCCGCGGCGATCGGCACGGCCAACCACTCCGGCGGCGGGTCACGGCGCACGTTGACCGCCAGGTCGATCAAGCCGGGGGCCACCTCCGCGTCGCCGTGGTGCCCCAGATCCTCGCCCGTCAAGCCGCCTGCCTCACTCCCGTACACCCACCTGGGGCATCGTGCCCGGCGGCGCGCGGGCCGCTGGCGGCGGGTGCCGCGCCGCCCATCTCGCGGGACCCGGGCTCAGGATCGGTTCGCCCCTATTTGCGGAGTGAACTTCTCCAGAATGTCCTACTTTCGAGGGTGTGTTGAGCCGTGCATTCGCCGCCGTCGGCCGCGTCGCCCCCCTCCTCCGCGCCGGCCTGATCTCGGGGGTCGCGGTCGCCGCGCTGATCTACCCGATCGCCGCCCTGGGCGGAATCGGTGCCAAGAAGACCGCCGACAAGATCAACGAACTGCCCGCCACGCTGCGGCTCCTGCCACCGGCCCAGACCAGTTACGTGTACGCGGCCGACGGCAAGACGCTGCTCACCATGTTCTACGAGGAGCACCGCAAGTACACACCGCTCGCGCAGATCTCCCCGCACCTGCGGCAGGCGATCCTGGCCGCGGAGGACGCCCGCTTCTACGAGCACAGCGGCGTCGACGCGAAGGGAATCGCCCGCGCGTTCGTGGCCAACCAGCAGGCCGGCGGCGTTTCCCAGGGCGCCTCCACGCTGACCATGCAGTACGTCCGGATCGTCCAGCGCGACGGCGCCCGGACCCCGGCGGAGGCCCTTGCCGCCACCGAGCAGACCAGCGGCCGGAAGATCCGGGAAATGCGCCTCGCCATCGAGCTGGAGAAGCGCCTGACCAAGGACAAGATCCTCGAGGGGTACCTGAACGCGGCGTACTTCGGGCACCGCGCGTTCGGGGTGTTCGCCGCCGCGCAGGTGTTCTTCTCCAAGGTGCCCCGCACGCTGACCGTGAGCGAAGCCGCCACGCTCGCCGGCCTGGTCAAGGCGCCGTCGGCGTACGACCCGGCCAGCCGCGACCGGCGGGCGGCGACCGAGCGGCGCAACTACGTCCTGGACCGGATGGTGGCGCTCGGTCAACTTTCCCGCGCCGCCGGCTCCGCCGCCAAGCGGGAGCCGATCCGCCTGCGGCTGACCGCCCCACCGAACGACTGCGTGTCGGTGCCCCGCCGCACGAACCACTGGGGCTTCTTCTGCGACTTCTTCAAGAGCTGGTGGCTCGCGCAGCCCGCGTTCGGCGCCACGCCGGCGGAACGGGAGGACAACCTGCGCCGGGGCGGCTACCGGATCGTCACCTCGCTGGACCCCCGGGTGCAGAGCCGGGCGCAGAAGCACGTGCTGGCGAAGGAGGAGGTCGGCAGCCGCTTCGCGCACGGCACGGTGGTGATCCAGCCAGGCACCGGCCGGGTCCGGGCGATGGCGGTGAACCGGGTCTACTCGCTCGACCAGAAGGACAACGGCCGGCACAGCGACCCCCGGCTGCAGGGCAAGCTGCGCGGCAACTACCCCAACACGGTGAACCCGCTGCTCGGCGGCGGCACGCTGCCCGGCTACCAGGCCGGCTCCACGTTCAAGATCTTCACCCTGCTGGCGGCGTTGGAGCTCGGCCTGCCGATGGGCACCGCCTTCTACGCGCCGCAGCGGTACCGGTCGATGTACTACACGGCGTGGAACGACCCGCGGGCGTGCGCCGGCGGGCACTGGTGCCCGCAGAACGCCAGCGCGTCGATGACCGGCCGGCAGAACATGTGGACGGGCTTCGGCAAGTCGGTCAACACCTACTTCGTCCAACTGGAGCAGAAGATCGGCGCCGAGCGGGCGGTCCGGATGGCCGAGCGGCTCGGGCTGCGCTGGCGCAGTGACATCGACCAGATGCTGGCGGCCCCGGAACGCGCCCACTCCTGGGGCGCCTTCACGCTCGGCGTCTCGGACACCACCCCGCTGGAGATGGCGAACGCGTTCGCCACGGTGGCGGCCGGCGGGCGCTACTGCGCGCCGCTGCCGGTGACGTCGATCATCGCGCCCGGCGGCGCGCAGGCCGAGCACAAGGGCCAGCCGGTGGCGGCCCCACGCTGCCGGGTCGCGGTCAGCAAGGCGAGCGCCCTGGCGGCGACGGATGCCGCGCGCTGCGTCACCGGTTACGGGGCCGCCCGCGGCGGTTGCGGCGGCTGGTCCACCGCGGCGGAGGTGCACAGCATCGTCGGCCGGCCGGTCGCCGGCAAGTCCGGCACGACCGACGAGACCCGCGCGGCCTGGTTCGTCGGGTTCACGCCGGAGCTCACCGCGGCAAGCTTCGTGGCGGACCCGGACAACCCGTTCCACCGGGTCGGCAACGGCAACTCGTGGAAACCCCGGCAGACCGTGGGCCAGACGCTGCGCGACGCGCTGCGCGGCCGCCCGGTCCGCAACTTCACGCCACCGCCGCTGACCGCCCTGCGCTGACGGCTACCGCGCCGGCGCCGGTGGCTGCCACGCCGGCGCCGGTGGCTGCCGCGCCGGCGCCGGTGGCTCAGCGCAGGTCGGCGGCCACCAGCGACCAGATTTCCAGGTCGACCCGGCCGCCGTGCGCGACCCCGGCGTTGCGCAGCAGCCCTTCGTACGTCATCCCGGCCTTCTCCGTCACCCGCCGGGAGGCGACGTTGCCGGCCGCCACCCGCACCTCCACCCGCTGGAAGCCGTGCTCCAGCACCAGCGCGATCGCCAGCGCGTCGACCGCCTCGGCGGCGATGCCGAAGCCGCGGGCGTCGGCGGCCACCGCGTACGACACCTCGGTGACCCGGGCCAGCCAGTCGGTGCGCTTCACCCACAGGCAGCCGACCAGCCGGTCGTCCTCGCGCCGCACCACGCCGTAGTGGTCGCCCGCACCGCTGTCCCGCCGCTCCGCCGCCAGCTCGGTGCACCAGGCGAGGCCGGAGATCCGCCCGGCCTCCTGCGGGAACGGCAGCCACCGCTGGGTCTGCTTGTCGGCGAAGATCTCTGTCACCGCGTCGGCGTCCGCGATCGACAGCGGCCGCACGTGCAGCCGGGGCGTGGACACGGTCAGCAGCGGGAACGTGCGCACCGCGACCTCCCCACCCAGGCCCGCCGTCACCCGCTGTCCCCGTCGCCCGCCGGGCCGGCACCGGCCGCCAGCACACGCCGCACGACCTCGGCCGAGAGGTCCAGCGTGGGAACGTCCTCGATCGCGTGGCCGCCGGGCGCCTCGCCGTCCGCACGCGGCGCCGTGAGCCGCTGCCGGGGCGGGCCGGCGGGCCTGTCGGGCGACTGCGCCGCCTGGACCAGCCGGTTCGCGATCTCCGGCGCGCCGGCCCAGTGCAGCGTCAGGTACGACGCGTGCACCCGCCGCTCGACGAACCCCTCCGGGGCAGCACCGCCCCAGGCCCACGCGGGTGCCTCCCCCGCGCGGGGGCGGACGACGCTGCGGTGCTGCTTGTAGCCGACCAGCCGGGCGCCCAGCGGCGCCACGGGCGACGACGTGCGGGCAACCGCCTCCCGGTAGCCCACCACCATCTGCTCGGTGGTCTCCCCGTCCGCGTCCAGCACCCCGCACATCGGCCGGCCGTCGGCCTCCCGGCACAGCCACAGCAGGCCGGTGCCCTCCGCCACCATCGGCCGACCGTCGCGCGCGAGCTGGGCCACCGCCGCGCGCAGGCCGGCGTTCGCGGACAGGTCCTCGGCGTACGCCTCCGGCAGGCCGCCGGCGACCACCAGCGCGTCGGTGCCGGCGGGCAGCTCCTCATCGCGCAGCGGGTCCACCGGCGCCAGGTCGGCGCCGGCCGCGGCCAGCAGCTCGGCCGTCTCGGCGTACCCGTAGCCCAGGCCGGGGGCGCCGGCCAGGGCCACCACCGGCCGCCGCTGGAGCCCGGCCGGCGCCGCCACCTCGGCGGCCGGGGACCACGCGTCGACGCCGAGGGGCGGCGCCGACCGCGCGAGCGCGAGCAGCCGCTCGATGTCCACCGACCGGGCCACGGTGTCGCCCAACCGGCGCACCGCCCGGATCGCCTCGACCGTGCGGTGCAGCACCGGGACGACGCCCTGCCCGCGTGGCGGCAGCGCGGCCGGCCCGGTGGCCGCCAGGTCGCCGCGGCGCAGCGCCCCGAGGACCGGGATGCCGATCTCGTCCAGCGCGTCGCGCAGCAGCAGCTCGTGCCGGTCCGACGCCACCCGGTTGAGGATCACGCCGCCGAGCCACACGACCTCGTCGTACGCCCGGAAGCCGTGCACCAGCGCGGCCACCGACTGCCCCATCGCGGCTACGTCGACGACCAGGACCACCGGCGCGCGCAGCAGACCGGCGACGCCGGCGGTGGAGTCGGCCTCCGACCGGCCGGCGAGGCTGTCGAACAGGCCCATCGTGCCCTCCACGACCGCCACGTCCGCGCCGCCGGCCCCGTGTGCGAAGAGCGGCGCCACGCGGTGCGCCCCGACCAGCCGCGGATCGAGGTTGCGGCCGGTGCGGCCGGCGGCGAGGCCCAGGTACGCGGCGTCGGTGTGGTCGGGCCCGACCTTCAGGCCCACCGGCCGCAGGCCGGAACCAGCGAAGGCCGACAAAAGCCCCACCGCCACCGCCGTCTTGCCGTGCCCCGACGAAGGCGCGCTCACCACCAGGCGTGCGACAGCGGTCATCGGCAGGCTCCTCCCCCCGGCACATCGCCGCGCCGGCCCGCCCGGCAGGGCCGATACGTCGGCGGTGCCGGTGCGGGTGGCGCGTGGCGGCCGATACCCCCCGGTACGACCGCCGATCCGCGACGATACCGGCCCGGCACCACCCGCACCGCCAACCCGGTGCCCGGCGGCCAGGTGGCACAGATCACACCGGTAGCCTCGAATGGTGTACGGCTTCCTGCGCACGCCGCGGTGGTTGGGCCTGGCCGCGCTGGCGCTGGCCCTGGCCGCCGTGATGGTGCTCGCCGGTCAGTGGCAGTTCGACCGCTACCGGGAGCGCAGCGCCATCAACGCGCGGATCGACGCGGCGACCACGGCGACCCCCACCCCGGTGGGCGCCGCGCTGCCCGCGCCGCCCCGCACGCCAGGCACCGCCGGGCCGCCGCCGCCGGCCGCCGCGCAGTGGTCGCTGGTCACGATGACCGGCCGGTACGACCGGGGGCACGAGATCCTGGCGCGGGGCCGGACGGTCGGCGGGCGGGTCGGCTTCGAGGTGCTCACCCCGCTGGTGCTCGCCGACG
>DASQDS010000398.1:0-10909 GCA_035634075.1 Pilimelia sp.
ATCCGGCGCCACCCGGTCCACCGGCAGCGCGTCCACCGGCAGCGCGTCCACCGGCGGCCAGTCCGCCGGCGCGCAGTCCGCCGGCACGCAGTCCGCCGGCAGCCAGTCCACCGGCGCGCAGCCGGGCGGCGGCCAGTCCGCCGGCACCGCGGCCCGACCCGCCAGGGCCGGCGAGCCGAAGGTCACGGGCGCGGCCGCTCCGCAGGACGCGAACGGCAAGCAGACTGCCACCGGCGGTCGCAGCACGCCCCTGCGCGGCGTAGCCGCCCGGATCGTGCAGAACATGGACGCCTCGCTGAGCGTGCCGACGGCGACGAGCGTGCGCGCGGTCCCGGCGAAGCTGCTCGCCGACAACCGCATCGTGATCAACAATCACCTCAAGCGCGGCCGCGGCGGCAAGGTCAGCTTCACCCACCTGATCGGGTACGCCCTGATCAAGGCGCTGGCCGAGCACCCCGAGATGAACAACGCGTTCGGGCAGGTCGACGGCAGGCCGGCAATGCTCCAGCCGGAGCATGTCAACCTCGGCATCGCCATCGACCTCGCCAAGCCCGACGGCACGCGGACCCTCGTCGTCCCCTCGATCAAGGCCTGCGAGCGGATGGACTTCCGCCAGTTCTGGCAGGCGTACGAGGATGTCGTCCGGCGCGCCCGCCGGGGCGAGCTGACGATGGAGGACCACGGCGGCACCACGATCTCGCTGACCAACCCCGGCGGCATCGGCACGGTGCACTCCATGCCGCGCCTCATGCCCGGCCAGGGCACGATCATCGGCGTGGGTGCCATGGAGCACCCGGCCCCGTACGCCGGCATGTCCGACGAGAAGTTGGCCGAGCTGGGCATCAGCAAGATCATTACGCTCACGTCGACGTACGACCACCGGATCATCCAGGGCGCCCAGTCCGGCGAGTTCCTCAAGGTCGTGCACGAGCTGCTGCTCGGCGCGCACGACTTCTACGACGAGATCTTCATGTCGCTGCGGATCCCGTACGAGCCGGTCCGCTGGGTCCGCGACGTGGCCGTCACCTCCGAGGGGCAGATCGACAAGACCGCCCGGGTGATCGAGCTGATCCACGCGTACCGCGTGCGCGGCCACCTGATGGCGGACACGGACCCGCTCGAGTTCAAGATCCGTCGGCACCCCGACCTCGACGTCCTGGAGCACGGGCTCACGCTGTGGGACCTGGACCGGTACTTCCCGATCGGCGGCTTCGCCGGCAAGCAGAAGATGAAGCTGCGCGACATCCTCGGGGTACTGCGCGACTCGTACTGCCGCCGGGTCGGCATCGAGTACATGCACATCCAGGACCCGGAGGAGCGCCGCTGGATCGCCGAGCGGATCGAGCGCCGCTACGAGAAGCTCGACAGCGAAGCGCAGAAGCGGGTGCTGAACCGCCTGAATGCCGCCGAGGCGTTCGAGACGTTCCTGCAGACGAAGTACGTCGGCCAGAAGCGCTTCTCGCTGGAGGGCGCCGAGTCGCTGATCCCCCTGCTCGACGAGGTGCTCCAGGCCTCCGCCCAGGGCAACCTGGACGAGGTGGTCATCGGGATGGCGCACCGCGGCCGGCTCAACGTGCTGGCCAACATCGTCGGCAAGCCGTACGAGAAGATCTTCTCGGAGTTCGAGGGGCACCTGGACCCGAAGTCGGCGCACGGCTCCGGCGACGTGAAGTACCACCTCGGCCAGTCCGGCAAGTTCACCACCCCGGACGGCGAACACGCGACCACGGTCTCCGTGGTGGCCAACCCGTCGCACCTGGAGGCGGTCGACCCGGTGATGGAGGGCATCGTCCGGGCCAAGCAGGACCGGCTCGACCTCGGGCTGGAGGGCTACACGGTGCTGCCGGTGCTGATACACGGCGACGCCGCGTTCGCCGGGCAGGGCGTGGTCGCCGAGACGCTCAACCTCTCCCAGCTACGCGGCTACCGCACCGGCGGCTCCGTGCACGTCGTGGTCAACAACCAGGTCGGCTTCACCACCGCGCCGGAGTACAGCCGCTCCTCGCTCTACTCCACCGACGTCGCCCGGATGATCCAGGCGCCCATCTTCCACGTCAACGGCGACGACCCCGAGGCCGTCGTACGGGTGGCGCGGCTGGCGTACGAGTACCGCCAGGCGTTCAACAAGGACGTCGTGATCGACCTCGTCTGCTACCGCCGGCGCGGGCACAACGAGGGCGACGACCCGTCGATGACCAACCCGCAGATGTACCAGATCATCGACGCCAAGCGCAGCGTCCGCAAGCTGTACACCGAGGAACTGATCGGCCGCGGCGACATCACCGTCGAGGAGGCCGAGGAGCTGCTGCGCGACTACCAGCAGCAGTTGGAGCAGGTGTTCAAGGCGACCCGGGACGCCGCCGCGACGCCGCCGCGGACGGCCCGGCCGACCCGCTCCCGCGAGGGCGAGCCGGAGCCGACCGTGACCTCCGCGGTGGACGCCGCGGTCGTCCGGGCGGTCGGCGAGGCGCACGTGGCGCTGCCGGCCGGCTTCACCCCGCACAAGCGGGTGCAGCAGCTGCTCGACCGGCGGGCGAAGATGGCCGTCGAGGGCGACATCGACTGGGGCTTCGGCGAGATCATCGCGTTCGGCTCGCTGCTCGCCCAGGGCGTGACGATCCGCATGTCGGGCCAGGATTCCCGGCGCGGCACGTTCGTGCAGCGGCACGCCTCGGTGGTGGACGTGCGCACCGGCAAGGACTTCCTGCCCCTGTCCACGCTGGCCGAGGACCGGGCCCGGTTCTTCATCCACGACTCGCTGCTCTCCGAGTACGCCGTGATGGGCTTCGAGTACGGCTACTCGGTGGAGAACCCCGAGGCGCTGGTGCTGTGGGAGGCCCAGTTCGGTGACTTCGCCAACGGCGCGCAGTCCATCGTCGACGAGTTCGTGTCCGCGGGCGAGGTGAAGTGGGGCCAGCAGTCCTCGCTGGTGTTGCTGCTGCCGCACGGCCACGAGGGCCAGGGGCCGGACCACACCTCCGGGCGCCCGGAGCGCTACCTGCAGCTCTGCGCCGACGACAACATGCGGGTGGCGATCCCGACGACCCCGGCCAGCTACTTCCACCTGCTGCGCCGCCAGGCGCTGTCGCCGAAGCGCAAGCCGCTGGTCGTGTTCACCCCGAAGTCGCTGCTGCGGCACAAGCTGTGCGTCTCCCCGGTGGCCGACTTCACCACCGGCGAGTTCCAGCCGGTGCTGCCGGACCCTGGGGTGAACGGCACCGCGCTGGCCCCGGAGGCGGTCCGGCGGGTGCTGCTCTGCACCGGCAAGGTGTTCTACGACCTCATGCAGGCGCGCGCGGAGCGCGGGATCACCGACACGGCCATCCTCCGCATGGAGCAGCTGTACCCGCTGCCGGTGCCGGAGCTGAAGGCCGCGCTCGCCGGGTACCCCAACGCCGAGGATTTCGCCTGGGTGCAGGAGGAACCCGCCAACCAGGGTGCCTGGTCCTTTGTGGCGCTCAACCTGCTGGAGCACCTCGACGGCGTTCGGCTGCGCCGGATCTCCCGGCCGGCCGCGGCGGCCCCCGCGGGCGGCTCCACCAAGCTGCACGACGGGGAGCAGGCGGCGCTGGTCGAAGCAGCCCTCCCCCGCTCCTGAGGAGGACGCGTGTACTTCACCGATCGGGGCATCGAGGAACTCACCGACCGGCGCGGGGAGGAGTCCGTGACGCTGGAGTGGGTGGCCGAGCGGCTGCGCGACTTCGTCGACCTGAACCCGGAGTTCGAAACACCGATGGAGCGCTTCGCCACCTGGGTCGCCCGCCTGGACGACCCGGACGACGACTGACGGTTCGCGGCGGCCGGGTCCCGGCCGCCCCGCCGTCTCGCCCGTCAGCCGCCCGAGGCGTCCGGGTACGGAACCCAGCGGTCGCCGAGGATGCTGTGGAGTATCAGCAGCAGGAGGCTGACCAGGATCGACGCGACGACACCGAGGCCGAGGCCGAGGATGCCGCGGGACCGCCGGTCGGGGCCGCCGGCCTCAGCGGCCGGGGCCGCCGACGGCGACCACGGGCGCTCCCGGGCCAGCCAGTACAGCAGGCCGAGGCCGTACGGTGCGGCGGCTACCAGCCAGAACCAGTACCACCGGGTGCCCCGGGTCGGCGCCGGACCGGCGACGACCACGCCGAGGAACACCAGCCCGAGGATGAGGCCCACGAAGGCTCGACCCGCGCCGAACGGGTCCACGCCGCCGCTTCGGCGTTCCAGGCCGGCGGCCCGCACATCCTGCGCGATGCCCATCGCGCCGGGCCCGGAGTAGTTCACCTCGTCGACGGTGCCCATGACCTTGACCCGGCCAAAATGGTCGGTGTTGGTCCAGCGCACCCGACCATCCGGGGTTCGCCACACGAACAGTGGCCCGAGGGTGCCGGACGAGTGCAGCCGGGCAGGGCCGAACCACGTCCGTGCGTTGCCGGCGTCCCAGTAATCACCCCACTGGTACGCCGTCACGCGGCCGGCGGCGACATCAGCCCGCGCCCGGTCGTAGCTCTGTTCCCGCGGCCCCGTCCACCAGGAGGCCGCTGCCGCGAGCAACCACAGCAGAACCACGGCGACCCGTAGGACCCCCCACCACCGCCACGCCCGCCTGGCGACCACGACGGGAACGGAGCCGTTCATCAGCACATACTCTCAGCGGGATCCCGTCGCGGTTGTCCGTGACATGACACCGGCGCCGGCCATGCCGGTCGCTTCGGCAACGCCTGGGTTACCACCAGGCCGGGCGGTTGGTTACACAGGTCGGCCTGGTGTCGACATCGCCTGACCATGCCGAGCACCAGCACCTGCCCGATCGGGCTGCGCCGCGCCGCGACCCCGGCGCACCGCCCGCGCCGCCGCTACACGTTAATCTTGGCAAGTTTGTGTTCGTAGCTAACACAAACTTGCCAAGATTCATTGCGAGCGCCGCTGCGGGCGGCGCCGAATAACGGCACGTAGCCGCGGACGGACACTACGTTGCCCACCCGGGCCTCGCCGCCGCGTCCGGCGGCAGCACGGCGAACGGATGCCCGCAGCCCGGTAGGCAGGCGGCAGCACAGCCCGGGCGGCGGCGCGGCGCAGCGTGACAACGCCCGCACTGGCGACAGTTGCTCAGGCCCGGTCGTACCGTGTGCCGGGCGACGTCCACCAGGTGCACAGCCGCGAGCAGCCACGGCCGGACCACGGCGACCCGCAGGACGCCCCACCATCACCACGCCCGGCCGGCGACCGCGACAGGAACGTTCATGTTCACGTAGTCTCCGCGACGGCCATGCCGACAACTCCGGTGGGCACCTGGGCCACCACCTGGCCGGCCGGGTTGATGGCGCAGGTCGGGCCGAGGCCGACCCGCTCCCCGTCGCGTTCACCGGTGACGTCGGCGGAGACAAGCCACATGCCGGTCTCGCGCACGCGTCGTACCCGCATCTCGTTGTGTCGCGCCCGCCACCGGCGCGCGCTCTCCCGGCGCATCATGTTCTGCGCCGGCACCAGCAACACCCGCGCCCCGCCCGCCGCGACCGCGGCCGCCGCTTGCGGGAACTGGGTGTCATAGCAGATGTTGATGCCGAAGCGCACGCCGCCGCAGGCGAAGAGCGGGTAGGCGTCCCCGGGGGTGAACGCGGATTCCCCGGGGTCAGGAACCGCTTGCGGTAGCCGCCCAGTATCCGCCCGCCGGTGATGACCAGCGCCGTGTTGTGGTACCGGTCCCGACGCCGCTCGATCATGCCGAGCACGAGCATCTGCCGGATCGGGGCGAGCCGCGCCAATACCGCCGCCAGCCCGGGCGAGCCGACCTCCAACGCCTGGCCGCGGACATGCCGCTCGGTGACCAGGTAGCCCTGCAGGAAGCACTCGGGAAACAGCAGCACATCCACAGCCGCCGCGTCCGCCTGCCGGGCGAATTCGTGGACGACGCCCAGGGCGGCGTCCACGTCGCCGAGGATTTCCGCCGTCTGGCACGCACCGACCCGCACCTCGCCGACCTGTCGGCAGGTTACGCGTACGGCTCCCAGGTGAACATGTTGTTGCGTGCGGTGCTGGAACACGTGTACTGGATCAGGGCCGCGCCGGGCGACAGCGAGCCGCCCTGGACGTTCAGGCACTTCTGGCTGTTGCGGTTGCGCAGCTGGTAGAAGTCGTGGCCGCCGACCCGGATCTGCATGACCATGAGCCAGTCATTGTTCAACGTCAGGTTGCAGCGGTATTGGATGACCTGCGCGTTGTTGGCCGTGGAGGCGTCCCTGACGTTGAGACACAAGCCGTTGTTGCGGTTCTTGATGTGGTACCAGCCCGCTTGGCTGCTGACGAAGTCATAGGGGGCGCAGGTGCCGCCCTGCACGACCTGCTCCCCGAGGGAAGCGGAGAAGTTCCTCGGCAGGATGCACCAGTCTGAGTGCAGCGCCCAAATCTCCCAGCCGCCGACCTGTGCGGTGACCACTGTGGCCGGCCGGGCCGACGCGGCGGACGCCGGTGGGCCGGCGACGACCAGTGACACAGCCGAAAGTAGCGCAGCCACTCCCATTGCAACGAACCGGCGATTCATGGAACTCCCCCGTACCAGCGATTATTGGCAATGCCTCGAATGACTATGCGCCTTCTCGGCGGGGCCGTCCAGCCCTCGGGCGACCGCGCCCGGGGGGCCGGCCGCCGCACGGTCACCGCGGCTCCCCCGTACGGTGTGGGTGATGTTGGTTGGCGACGGCGGAGAGGAATCGGGTGGCGAGCAGCGTGTACCTCACCGGCCTGGAGGCCGGCGGCGGCAAGTCGGCGGTGGCCCTCGGCGTCGCCGAGCTGCTGTCCCGCCGGGTCGAGCGGCTCGGTGCCTTCCGGCCGCTCACCCGGCGCGACCGCGACCCGATCCTGGCGCTGCTGCAGGCGCGCTACCGGATCCCCGACGCCGCCGTCGGGGCGGGGCTGACGTACGAGCGGGCGCAGGCGCTGGTCGGCGCGGGCAAGCCGGACGAGCTGCTCGGCACGGTGATCGAGCGCTTCCGCGAGGTCGAGCGCCGCTGCGACGCCGTGGTGATCGTGGGCACCGACTTCGGCCGGGACACCGGCGACCCGCGCGGCGAGCACGGCATGCTGGAGGAGGTCGCGTTCAACCTGCGGGTCGCCGGCGAGCTCGGCGCGGGGGTGCTGGCCGTGGTGGACGGCCGCGGCCGGGACGCGGCGGATCTCGCCGGCGCCATCCGCAGTGGCTTCCACACGCTGGCCGAGCAGCGGACCGCCGTGGTCGCCATCGTCGCCAACCGGGTGGACCCGGCCGTGCGGGACGCGGCGCTCGCCGCCGTGGGCCCGCTGGCCGTCCCGGTGTACGTGGTGCCGGACGTGCCCGCCGTGTCCGCGCCGACGGTGGCGGAGGTCGCCGCCGCGCTCGACGCCAGCCCGGTGCTGGGCGTCGGCCCCGAGGCGCTGGAGCGCGACGTGCTCGACATCGTGGTCGGCGGTGCCACCGTCCCGACGTTCCTCGGCCACCTCCGCGACGGCTCGCTGGTCGTCACCCCGGGCGACCGGGCGGACCTCATCGTCGCCGCCGCGGCCACGCACGCCGCCGGGCGGGCGGCGATCGCCGGCCTGGTCCTGACCCTCGGGCTACGGCCGGACGCCGAGGTGACGGCGTTGCTGGGCGACATGGGCCAGGGCCTGCCGGTGATCTCGGTGCCGGCCGACAGCTACGACACGGTGGCCGGGCTTGCCGGGTTGGAGGGGCGGTTGACGGCCGAGAACCCCCGCAAGGCCGACGCGGCGCTGGGCGCCTTCGAGTCGTGCGTGGACACCGCGGAGCTCACCGCACGCCTCGACGTCGCCCGCTCGGACCGGGTCACGCCGATGATGTTCGAGTACGAGCTGATCGAGCGGGCCCGCGCCGACCGGCGGCACGTGGTGCTGCCCGAGGGCACCGAGGAGCGCATCCTGCGCGCGGCGGAGATCCTGCTGCGCCGGGGCGTGTGCGAGCTGACGTTGCTCGGCCCACCCGACGACATCGCCCGGCGGGCCCGCGAGTTCGGCCTCGATCTCGGCGACGCCCGGACGGTCGACCCGGCCACGTCGCCGTGGCGGGACGAGTTCGCCGCCGAGTACGCCAAGCTGCGCGCGCACCGGGGGGTGGTGCTGGACGCCGCGTACGACCTGGTGGCCGAGGTGAACTACTTCGGCACGATGATGGTCCACACCGGCCGCGCCGACGCGATGGTCTCCGGTTCGGTGCACGCGACCTCGGACACCATCCGGCCGGCGTTCGAGATCATCAAGACCGAGCCGGGCGTCTCCGTCGCCTCCAGCGTCTTCTTCATGTGCCTGGCGGACCGGGTGCTGGTCTACGGCGACTGCGCGATCAACCCGGACCCGACGCCGGCGGAGCTGGCCGACATCGCAATCTCGTCGGCGGACACGGGAGCGCGGTTCGGCGTGTCGCCGCGGGTGGCGATGCTGTCGTACTCCACCGGCGGCAGCGGCCACGGGGCGGAGGTCGACAAGGTGGCGGCGGCGACCGCGCTCGTCCGGGAGCGGCGGCCGGACCTGCCGGTGGAGGGTCCGATCCAGTACGACGCCGCGGTGGACGCCGGGGTGGCCGCCACCAAGCTGCCGCACAGCGCCGTCGCCGGCCGCGCCACCGTCCTGATCTTCCCGGACCTGAACACCGGCAACAACACCTACAAGGCGGTGCAGCGGACGGCCGGCGCGGTCGCCGTGGGTCCGGTGATGCAGGGCCTGCGCAAGCCGGTCAACGACCTGTCCCGGGGCGCCACCGTGAAGGACATCGTCAGCACGGTCGCGATCACGGCCATCCAGGCAGCGGCGTCGTGACCCGCGTCCTCATCCTCAACTGCGGGTCGTCGTCGCTGAAGTACCGGCTCTTCGCCGGCGGGGAGACCCTGGACAAGGGCCTCGTGCAGCACATCGGCGAGCCGGGCGCCGCGGCCGCCGACCACCGGGCCGCGCTCACCGAGGTGACCGGCCGCCTCGACCTGACCGGGCTCGCCGCGGTGGGCCACCGGGTCGTGCACGGCGGGACCAGGTTCAGCGAACCGACGGTCGTGGACGACGAGGTGGTGGCCGGCATCTCGGAGCTGGTCCCGCTCGCCCCCCTGCACAACCCCGCGAACCTGACCGGCATCGAGGTCGCCCGCGCGCTGCTGCCCGACGTACCGCAGGTGGCGGTCTTCGACACGGCCTTCCACCGCACCCTGCCGCCGGCGGCGGCCACCTACGCCATCGACACCGACGTGGCCCGGCGGTACGGGGTGCACCGCTACGGCTTCCACGGCACATCGCACGCGTACGTCTCCCGGCGCACCGCCGCCCTGCTGGACCGGCCGCTGGCCGAGGTGAACACGATCACCCTGCACCTGGGCAACGGCGCGAGCGCGTGCGCGGTGCGCGGCGGCGTCAGCGTGGCCACCTCGATGGGCCTCTCCCCGCTGCCCGGGCTGGTCATGGGGACCCGCAGCGGCGACATCGACCCGGCCGTCATCTTCCACCTGCACCGGGTGGGCGGGCTCACGCTGGACGAGATCGACGACCTGCTCAACCACCGCAGTGGCCTGCGCGGGCTGGCCGGGGTCAACGACATGCGGGAGGTGGACCGCCGGCGGGCCGCCGGGGACGAGGCGGCCGCGCTGGCCTTCGCCGTCTACTGCCACCGGCTCCGCGGCTACGTCGGGGCGTACTACGCCGAGCTGGGCCGCGTGGACGCGATCGCGTTCACGGCGGGGGTCGGCGAGAATTCGGCGTCGGTCCGCGCGGCTGCCCTGGCCGGGCTGGAGCGGCTGGGCGTGGCGGTGGACCCGACGCGCAACACGGCCGGCGGGCCGGCCGAGCGGATCATCTCACCGGACGGTGCGGAGGTGGCCGTGTGTGTGGTCCCCACCGACGAGGAACTGGAGATCGCGGAGCAGACCCGGGCCGTCGTCGGTTGACCGCGCCGCCGGCTGCCGGCCGGCGCCGCCGGCTCAGCTCGTGAGCAGCCAGATCGCCAGGGCCAGCAGGACGGCGACGGCCGCCACGCCCGCCACGATGAGGCCGAGCGGTCGGGTGGTTTCGGGCTCGGCCTCGGTCTGCTGGACGAAGGCGCGGAACTGCTGCGTGTTGGCGCTCGGGTCGGTGTACTTGTCAGGCATGCGCAAGACCATAGCGAAGGCGACCCATATCCAGGCGCAGCGCGGCCGGCACGGCCGTCATAAGGGGCTGACCGGCTGACCCCGACCGGACGACCGGCCGTCCCCCGGGCCGGCTTGGCCGGGCCCGTCCTCCCTCGCCGACCCGGCCCGGACGGCCGCCAGGCGCCGCGACAGGCGGATGACGTAAGC
This sequence comes from Pilimelia sp., assembly GCA_035634075.1. Taxonomy (GTDB): domain Bacteria; phylum Actinomycetota; class Actinomycetes; order Mycobacteriales; family Micromonosporaceae; genus DASQDS01. The sequence continues at coordinate 10,287 of DASQDS010000398.1, forward strand.
CAACGCCACCAACCCGAGCGCGGCCGAGAGCCACAGCGGGACGGACACGATCGTCCGCTCCGGCAACACCAGGTTGACCAGCAGGACGACCGGGATGCCCACGACGCCGCCGAGCAGCCACGTCTGGAACAGACCCAGTCCGCCCCGGCGCAGCTCCACCGCCACCACTACGGCGGCGACCACCGCGAGGTAGATCAGCCGGGACGACGTCAGCGACAGCACGGTCGTCCACGCCAACAGGTGGTAGGCCGGCAGGAGCAGCCCGACGGCGGCCAGCCCGTCGGTGGCCAGCCGGGCCAGCCGCCGCCCGCGCGGCTCGCGGGCCGCGGCCCAGGTCCGCGCGAACGCCCGCGGGTCGGTCCCGACGACCTGCGCCGGCTCCCGGCTGTCGGCGCGGGCGTCGGCGAGGTGCGCCCGCAGCTCGGTCAGCATGTCCTCGACGAGGACGGGATCGACCCCCCGGTACTCCCAGTTGGCCTTGCAGATGCGCAGCACCCGCTCCACGGCCGGGTCGTCGCCTGGCAGGTCGGTCATGGAAGCTCCTTCGCCGGGGTTGGCGCCAGCAGGGTGTCGACCGCCGCCGCGACCTCGCGCCAGGCGGCCAGCCCGGCGGTCAGCTCCGC
>DASQDS010000399.1:0-5568 GCA_035634075.1 Pilimelia sp.
GGTGGGCAAGCACGCGTCGGGCGTGCGCGGCTGGCCGCTGGCCGCGCTGGCGGTGGTGGCCGGCGCCGGCGTCGCGCTGGCGTACGCCCGGTTCGCCCTGCCCGGGCAGCTGCTCCGGCTGGCGGCCGTGGGTCCGCTGGCGTTCGCGCTGCTGTTCGTCTTCGCCTCCCCCACCTCAGGGGTGCTGCTGGCCGGGGGCGGCCGGGCCGCGCCGGTCGCCCCGGCCCGCCCGCACCCGCCGGTGGTGGTCGTGGTGCTGGACGAGTTCCCGCTGGTCTCGCTGCTGGACGGGCAGGGCCGGGTCGACGCGGGTCGGTTGCCCAACTTCGCCCGCCTGGCCCGCGGGTCGACCTGGTACCGCAACGCGACCGCCGTCAGCGGGCACACGACGTACGCGGTGCCGGCGCTGCTCAGCGGCCGGTACGCGACGAAGGTGCGGGCGCCGCACTACTCGGCGTACCCGGACAACCTGTTCACCCTGCTCGGCGGGGCGTACGACATCGAGGCGTGGGAGAACATCACCCGACTCTGCCCGCCGGAACACTGCCCGCCGCGGTCCGGGCAGGGCCGCGGCGGCCTGCCGGCGGTGCTGCGGGAGAGCGCGGCACTGTACGGCGACATCGTGTCGACCCGGGACAGCGTCGAGGACCCGACGGCGAGCTACAGCGAACCGACCGTGGCCGACCGGGCCGCCGGTGCCGGGGCGGCCGGCCCGCCGGCGCCCACCGGGGTGGCCGGCAACGAACCCGCCGCCCTGCACGACATGCTCGCCTCGATCGGGCCGACCGACCCCCCGACGCTGCGGTTCCTGCACCTGCTCGTGCCGCACTCGCCGTGGGTGTACCTGCCCTCGGGGATGCGGTACGACGGGCCGGGCGGCCTGCCGTTCGACGGCGACTGGTGGGCCCGGCTGGCGCACCAGCGGCACCTGGCGCAGGTCGCCTACGCGGACAGGCTGCTGGGCCAGCTCCTGGACCGGCTCGCGGCCACCGGTCAGTACGACGACTCGCTGATCGTGGTGACGTCGGACCACGGGGACAGCTTCAGCCAGGGCGTGTCGGGCCGCGACCTCGACGACGCCCAGCGGGCGGCCGCGGAGCTGGCGTGGGTCCCCCTGTTCATCAAGGAGCCGGGGCAGACCGCCGGCCGGGTCGACGATCGGAACTGGGAGCACGTCGACCTGCTGCCGACGGTTGCCGACTACGCGGGCGTGCCGGTGCCCTGGCACACCGACGGTGTCTCGGCCCGGGGGCCGGCGCGGACGGCCACCGGCAAGCGCTTCGACGTGGCGCCCGGCCGGCCGGTCACGCTCGACGGCCCCCGGCACTTCCCGGCGATCCGCGCCGGATCGGCGGCCCGTCCGGCGTTGCCGGAGATGCCCGCGCTGCGCCTGGTGGGCCGGCCGACATCGGCGTTCCCGGTGGCGGACGGCGGGCCACCGGCGACGGTGGCGAAGCTTCGGGAGTACGCCGACGTGCGGCCGGTGACCGGTAAGCTGCCGGCGCTGGTGGACGCCGAACTCCCCGCCGCCGTGCCGGCGGGGACGCCCATCGCGGTGGCGGTGAACGGGCGGATCGGGGCCGTGGCACTCGCGGCGCGGGACGGCCGGGGCGTGCTGCGGGCCGTGGCGCTGGTGGGGGACGAGGCACTGTTCGTGCCCGGCCGCAACCGGCTGGAGCTGTTCGAGGTGACGGGTGGCGGGTCCGGCCTGCGCCGGCTGGCTCTCGACGGCTGAGCGGCGCGCGGGTCCGCTGGGCGGTTCGCGGCATCCGCCCGGTTCGCGTGTCTGCTGGCCGGCTGCCCGGCTGCGCCCGCCCCGCACCTTTCTGCCTTTACATAGGCGGCTATGAATGTTGTGGAATACTTCTCATAGTCAAATCGACGCACCACCAATCCGGCGAGGTTTAAAAACGGAGAGTTGCCAGGCAATTTCATAGAGTTACCGAGGAAAGTCCCTTCGGACGGGCAGGGCGCGCACAAATCCGACAGCCGCCGCGCGTGGAAAGCGAGGTTTCGCAAGACCCGGCGCGGACGCCCGAGCCTGGTGCATTTGCCCAGGCCATGCCCCAGTGCGAGGACCAGGTCAGCGGCCTTGTGATGCGCTTGCCGAGAGAGCGCGTAATAGTTGATTCATGCCTACGCAAGCTTCGCGGGACCACGATTCCCGCGCCATTTCCGTGTCGGCCTCGGATGACCCTTCCGAGGCGTCGGCAGCGCTCGTGCCCGTATTCGTCGACGCCACCGGGCGTCGCCGACGGCGTATCCGCGCGGCGGCCTACGGCCTCGGCGGCGCGTGCACCGTCTACGTGAGCCTGCTCGGCGTGACAGTCTCCGCCGGTCAGATCATCCCGGGCGGGGGACCCGCGTGGGGGACGACGTACGTGGAAGCCCGGCGCCAGGAGGTGCGGCGCCCGGTGCCGCTGCCAGAGCCAGCGGGCGAGCCCATCGGCGGCAGCACAGCCACTGGCCCGGGCGGGTCCGTCCCGGCCGGCGCCGGCCCCTTCTACGGCGCCGACGGCGGTGCGGCCGAGGGCGGTGCGGCTGCGGGTGGAGACCTGACCGGGCCGCTCGTCGGGGGCGCGGGTACCGGCGCGGACGGCCCGGCGGCTGTGGTCGTCCCGGTCGCAAAGCCGGCGAAGGGCACCGGCAGCGCGCCGATCGTCCGGCCGGCCCCTGTCGTTCCCAAGCCGGGCAGCGGAACGGGTGGCGGCGTGACGCCGGACCGGCCCACGCAGGGCGCCGACAAGCCCGTCGTCTCGAAGCCGGCCGTCCCGAAGGTCGACGCCGGCAAGTCGGACGACGACGGGGGCAAGTCGGACGACGACGGGGGCAAGTCGGATGACGACGGCGGCAAGGCCGACGACGACAAGAAGGCCGACGCGAAGCCGAAGCTGGACAAGCCGGTGAAGAAGGTCCTGGCGGAGGTCAAGGCGAAGGTGAAGGCCGCGGCTGCGAAGGCGCCGGCTGCGAAGGCGCCGGCTGCGAAGGCGCCGGCCGCGAAGGCGCCGGCCAAGAAGGCGCCGGCCACGACGGCGAAGAAGCTGGTCCGGGACGTCAAGAAGGTGGTCGAGAAGGCGACCCGGCCGGTCCGGAAGCCGGTGGCGAAGCCGGCGACCAAGCCCGCCGTGAAGTCGGCGGCGGACAACGCCCCCGCGCCCAAGCGCCCGGCGCCCGTGCGCGACGTGCTGGACAAGCTGCCGGCGATCCGCCTGCCGGGCTGACCGAGGCCCGCGCCGCACAACCGACCCTGTCCCGCGCTTACCGCACGTACGAAGGAGCACACCGCCCCGTGGCGCCCCTCACCAAGGATCAGCAGCCGAGCGACGCGGCCCGCACCCGGCGGGCCGCGGCCGCTCGCCGGGTCGCGCCCATGCCGGCGATCCTGCTCATGTTCACGCTCGTGCTCGGGTTCAGCAGCGCGCTGGCCGTCAACGCGTACGTCGCGAACGAGTTCGTCCCGGACCACCGGCACGAGGAGGGCAGCACCAACGCGGTGCCGAGAGCCGTCCGTGACGGGGGGCCGCTGGTGGAGACGTCGCGCACGGGGACCCGCACCTACGACATGCCGGCCGGGATGATCGCGCTGACGTTCGACGACGGGCCCGACCCCACGTGGACGCCGAAGGTCGCGGAGATCCTGCGCCGGCACGATGTGCCGGCGACCTTCTTCGTGCTCGGGTCGGAGGTGGTGAAGCGGCCGGGCATCGTGCGGGACCTGGTCGCCGACGGCCACGAGCTGGGCGTGCACAGCTTCTCCCACCCGGAGCTGGTGGGCCTGCCGCAGTGGCGGCGGCAGTGGGAGTACAGCCAGACGCAGCTCGCGATCGCCGGCGCGGCCGGCGTCACCACGTCGTTGATCCGGTTCCCGTACTCCAGCTCGCCGCAGGCGATCGACAACGAGTACTGGCCGGTTTTCCAGGAGGCCGGCGGCCTGGGCTACCTCAACGTGCTGACCGATACGGACAGCCGGGACTGGGAGCGCAAGGGCGTCGACGCCATCGTCCGCAACGCCACCCCGCAGGGCCGCGACGGGGCGATGGTGCTGCTGCACGACGCCGGCGGCGACCGCTCGCAGACGGTGGCGGCGCTCGACCGCTACCTGCCCGAGATGAAGCGGCGCGGCTTCCGCTTCGTCACGGCGTCGGACGCGCTCAACGCCGCCCGCCCGGCCGGCGCCGGCGCCGCCTTCGAGGGCAACGCCCCGGCGTCGGCGAGCCTGCGCTGGCGGGGGCAGGGCATGGTGTGGCTGGTGCAGATCGCCCACCGGGGCCTGTCCCTGCTGATGATCGCGCTGCTGGCCACCGGCGTGCTGACCATCCTGCGGGCGATCCTGCTGTTCGCGGGGGCCGCTTACCACACCCGGCAGCGCCGGTCCCGCCGCTGGTCGTGGGGGCCGCCGGTCACCGAGCCCGTCTCGATCGTGGTGCCCGCGTACAACGAGCGGGAGGGCATCGCCGCCGCGGTCCGCTCCCTGGCCAACGGCGACCATCCAGGCATCGAGGTGGTCGTGGTCGACGACGGCTCGACGGATGAGACGGCCGACATCGTACGTGGCCTGGGCCTGCCCAACGTGCGGCTGATCCAGGTGCCCAACGCCGGCAAGTCGCGCGCGCTCAACGTCGGCGTGGCGGCCGCCTCGCACAACATCATCGTGATGGTGGACGGCGACACCGTCTTCGAGCCCGATGCCGTGCGCCGGCTCGTGCAGCCGTTCGCCGACTCCCGGGTCGGCGCGGTGGCCGGCAACGTCAAGGTGGGCAACCGGCGCGGCGTGGTCGCCCGCTGGCAGCACATCGAGTACGTCATCGGCTTCAACATCGACCGTCGGCTCTACGACGTGCTGCAGTGCATGCCCACCGTGCCCGGCGCGATCGGCGCATTCCGCCGCCAGGCACTTGCCGAGGTCGGCGGCGTCAGCGACGACACCCTCGCCGAGGACACCGACCTCACCATCGCGCTCGCCCGCGCCGGCTGGCGAGTGGTGTACGAGGAAGGCGCGCGGGCGTGGACGGAGGCGCCGGCGACGCTCGGGCAGCTCTGGACGCAGCGCTACCGCTGGAGCTACGGCACCATGCAGGCGATGTGGAAGCACCGGGCGGCCGTGGTGGAGCGCGGCCCGTCCGGGCGGTTCGGGCGCATCGGGCTGCCGTTCCTCGCGCTGTTCCAGGTGGTCCTGCCGCTGCTGGCGCCCCTGATCGACGTCCTCGCGGTGTACGGCCTGTTCTTCTACGACCGCATCGAGACCGTGGCCGCGTGGCTGGGCATGCTGGCCCTGCAGTTCCTGACCGCGGTGGTCGCGTTCCGGCTGGACCGCGAGTCGCTGCGGCCCATCTGGGTGCTCCCGCTGCAGCAGTTCGTCTACCGGCAGATGATGTACCTGGTGATCATCAGGTCGGTGCTGACCGCGTTGACCGGGGTGCGGCTGCGCTGGCAGAAGCTGCGGCGCACCGGCGACGTCTCGCTCGGCCACGCCGGGCTGGCCGCCGCCGCGCCGCTGGGCACCGCTCCGCCCGCCGCCGCGGCGATCGTGGCGGCGCCGATCGTGGCGGCGCCGATCGTGGCGGCGCC
>DASQDS010000400.1:0-1509 GCA_035634075.1 Pilimelia sp.
AGGAGGCCTTCACCCGGGCGTACGCCGGCGGTGCCGCGCTGAGCCAGGAGGACGCCCTGCCGGTCGTGGCGGCCTGACGCGCCCGGGGCACCGGCCGTCAGCGGCGCGTGCGCGCCCGGTCAGCGGGGTGGCCGACGCTGCCGGCATGACGCGATCTATCGACGACCGGCCGCGGCGCGGGGGCCTGCCCGCCGGCCGGCGCACAAAGTTCCTTCTGCTGGCCCTCTGGCTGGTCCTCGTTGCGGTGGCGGCGCCGCTGGGGGCGAAACTCACCGAGGTACAGGACAACGAGGCCCTCGGCGCGCTGCCGGCCGGCGCGGAGGCCGCCCGGGCGGTGGAACGCGCGTCGGCCGCGTTCGCCGGCTCCGACGCGCTGGTTGCCGTGGCGGTCTACGCGCGGCCGGGCGGGCTCACCGACGCCGACCGCGCGAAGGTCGAAGCCGACCGGGCGGCGTTCGCCGGGTTCGCCCTCGACGGCGGCGTCCCGCCCGCGGTGCCCAGCCCGGACGGCGCCGCGCTGCTGCTGTCGTTTCCGCTCGCCGGCGACAACGAGCGGCAGAGCGACGCCACCACGAAGATCAAGGAACGGGTGGCGGCGGGCAACCCGGCCGGGCTGAGTACCGGCCTGACCGGCTCGGCCGTGGGCTTCACCGACGTCATGGAGGCGTTCGAGGGCCTCGACGTCACCCTGCTGCTGGTCACCGGCGGCGTGGTGGTCCTGCTGCTGCTGCTGATCTACCGGAGTCCGACACTGTGGTTGGTGCCGCTGCTGGCCGTGGTCGTCGCCAGTCAGCTCGCCAGCGCCGGCATCTACCTGCTGGCCCGGTACGCGGACCTGCCCGTGGACCTGCAGAGCCAGAGCATCCTCACCGTGCTGGTGTTCGGCGTGGGCATCGACTACGCCCTGCTGCTGATCGCCCGGTACCGGGAGGAGCTGCGCCGCCACCGGGACCGGCACGACGCGATGGCCGTCGCGCTGCGGCAGTCGTACCCCGCGATCCTGGCCTCGGCCGCGACCGTCGGCCTCGGGCTGCTCTGCCTGCTCGCCGCGGACATGCCCGCCACCCGCGGCCTGGGGCCCGTGGCGGCGCTCGGGGTGCTCGCGGCGCTGGCCGCCATGACCACGCTCCTGCCGGCGCTGCTGTTGTTGTGCGGGCGGTGGCTGTTCTGGCCGTTCGTGCCGCGCTACGCCCCGGACGCCGTCGGGCACGACGTGGCGGCGGACCACCGCGGCTGGGCGCGGGTGGCCCGTCTCGTCGGCCGCCGGCCGCGGGCGGCGTGGCTGGGCACGGTGGCCGCCCTCGGCGCGCTGATGCTCGGCATGGGCGGGCTGAGCCTGGGCCTGCCGGCGGAGGACAACTTCACCACCGAGGTGGGCTCGATCACCGGGCAGCGCATCGTCGCCCGGCACTACCCCGGCGGGGCGTCCGCGCCGGCCGAGATCCTCGCCGCCGCGGGCGCCGCCGACGCGGTCGTGGCCGCGGCCCGCGGCGTGCCGGGCGTCGCCGA
>DASQDS010000401.1:0-6701 GCA_035634075.1 Pilimelia sp.
CCCGGCGCCACCTCGGCCGCGGCGCGCACCACGTGGCCGTCGCCGCGTTGCACGATGGCGTACCCCCGCTGGAGTGTCGCGGCCGGCGACAGCGCGCGCAGGCGGGCGACCGTGTGGGTGAGGTCGGCGGCGGCGCCGCGCAGCCGGTGCTCCAGGCAGCGGCCGGCGCGGTCCCGCAGCGCGGTCACGTCCGCGGCGCGCTGGTCGAGCATCACGTGCGGCCGGGCCAGCACCGGGCGGGACCGCAGCGCGTCGAGGCGGTGGGCCTCCCGGTCGAGCAGGTTGGTGACCGCGCGGTCCAGCCGCTGCCGGGCCACGCCGAGCAGCCGGACCTCCTCGGCCAGGTCGGGCACGACCCGCTTCGCGGCGTCCGTGGGCGTGGAGGCCCGCACGTCCGCCACGAAGTCGACCAGCGGCGTGTCCGTCTCGTGCCCGATCGCCGTCACGACCGGCGTCCGGCAGCCGAACACGGCCCGGCACAGCGCCTCGTCGGAGAAGGCCAGCAGGTCCTCCGTCGACCCGCCGCCGCGGGCGAGCACGATCACGTCGACGGTGGCGTCCTCGTCCAGCACCCGCAGGGCGCTCAGCATGTCCGGCACCGCGGACGGCCCCTGCACGGCAACGTTGATCACCCGGAACTCCACCGCCGGCCACCGGCGCCGGGCGTTGGTCAGCACGTCCCGCTCCGCGGCACTGGCCCGGCCGGTGATCAGCCCCACCCGGGCCGGCAGGAACGGCAGCCGGCGCTTGCGCTCGCGGGCGAAGAGGCCCTCGGCGGCGAGCAGCTTCTTCAGCTTCTCGATGCGGGCCAGCAGCTCCCCGATGCCGACCTGGCGGATCTGGTCGGCGCGCAGGCTCAGCGTGCCCCGGGCCGCGTAGAACTCCGGTTTCGCGTGCACGACCACGCGCGCCCCGTCGGCCAGCTCCGGGACGCCGGAATCCAGCACGTCGCGGTGGGTGGTGACGGTGAGGCTGAGGTCGGCGGCCGGGTCGCGCAGGGTGAGGAACACCGTGCTGGCGCCCGGCCGGCGGCTGACCTGCGCCACCTGGCCGTCCACCCACACCCAGCCGAGCCGGGCCACCCAGGCGCCGATCTTCTGGCTGACCACCCGCACCGGCCACGGCTCCTCGGACGTGCTGCGGGGCACGCCGTCCGCCTTGTCGGCGCCGCCGTCGGCGGGACCGGTGCCGGCCTCCCCACGGTTGCCGTTGCCCGGCCGGCTCTGCGTCACCCGGCCAGCGTACGGCCCGCCCCCGACGGTCCTCTGGTCGTCCACCCCCGGGCCTGGACGCGGCTGTTCCCGGCGTGCCCGGGTGCGGTTCGGCCAAGCGTCGTCGCGCGGGCGCCGTGACGCACGTCGCAGCCGGGCCCGGTCCGGCGGGCACGCCGTACGATTGGCCGGTGACCCAGGCTAAGGCGACCCCCACCGGCAAGCGCGTCCTGCTGGCCAAGCCGCGCGGCTACTGCGCCGGCGTCGACCGCGCCGTGCAGACGGTGGAGGAGGCGCTGCGCCTCTACGGCGCGCCCGTCTACGTCCGCAAGCAGATCGTGCACAACAAGCACGTGGTCACCACGCTGGAGGCGCGCGGCGCGGTCTTCGTGGAGGAGAACGAGGAGGTGCCGGAGGGCGCCACGGTGATCTTCTCCGCGCACGGCGTCGCCCCGGAGGTGTACGAGCAGGCGCGGGCCCGGTCGCTGAAGGCCATCGACGCCACCTGCCCGCTGGTCACCAAGGTGCACCACGAGGCGAAGCGGTTCGCCGCCGAGGACTACGACATCCTGCTGATCGGCCACGAGGGGCACGAGGAGGTCGTGGGCACCGCCGGGGAGGCGCCCGCGCACATCCAGCTCGTCGACGGGCCGGCCGGGGTCGACAAGGTCACCGTGCGGGACCCGGCGAAGGTGGTCTGGCTGTCGCAGACCACGCTGTCGGTGGACGAGACGATGGAGACCGTCGCCCGGCTGAAGACCCGGCTGCCGCTGCTGCAGTCGCCGCCGAGCGACGACATCTGCTACGCCACGCAGAACCGCCAGCACGTCGTCAAGGAGATCGCCCCCGAGTGCGACGTGGTGCTCGTGGTGGGGTCGCGCAACTCGTCGAATTCCGTGCGCCTCGTCGAGGTGGCCGTGGACGCCGGTGCCCGGGCCGGCCACCTGGTGGACTACGCCGACGAGATCCGCGACGAGTGGCTCGCCGGCGCCCGGACGGTGGGCCTCACCTCGGGCGCCAGCGTGCCGGAGGAGCTCGTCGAGCAGGTGCTGGCGCACCTCGCGGCGCGCGGCTTCACCGACGTCGCCGAGGTCACGACCGCCGACGAGCGGCTCACCTTCGCCCTGCCCCAGGAGCTGCGGCGCGACATGAAGGCCGCCGCGGCCGTCACGGACTGACCGGGTCGTCGACCAGCTCCGGGGCCTGGAGCTGGCGCGGTGCGACCTCCAGCTGCGCGGGCGTGGCCAGCTCCTCCGCGGACACGCCGAGGTCGGCCAGCTTGCGGGCGCTGACCAGCACGCGGGCCTCCAGCGAACCGACCGCCTTGTTGTACGCCGTCACGGCGCCACCGAGCGCCCCGCCCAGCTTGCCCACGTGCTCACCGAGCGTCGACAGCCGGCCGTACAGCTCGCGGGCCAGCGTGTGCACCGCCACCGCGTTACGGGCCAGCGACTCCTGCCGCCACGCGTACGCCACCGTGCGCAGCAGCGCCACCAGCGTGGCCGGGGTCGCCAGCACGATGTCGCGCGCGAACGCGTGCTCCAGCAACGCAGGGTCGCGGGCCAGCGCCGCGTCCAGGAACGTGTCCGCCGGGACGAACAGCACCACGAACTCGGGGGACTGGTCGAAGGCCGCCCAATACGCCTTCGCGGCCAGCGCGTCCACGTGCGCCCGCAGGTGTCGTGCGTGCGCGTCGAGGTGCCTGTCCCGCGAGTGCTCCTCGCGCGCCTCCATCGCCGCCAGGTAGCCCTCGAACGGCGCCTTGGCGTCCACCACCACGCACCGCCCGCCCTGCAGGCGTACCACCAGATCGGGCCGGACCACCGCGCCGTCCACGGCGGCCGTGACCTGCTCGGTGAAGTCGCAGTGGGCCAGCATGCCGGCCGCCTCGACGATGCGGCGCAGCTGGTGCTCGCCCCACCGCCCGCGCACCTGCGGCGCCCGCAGCGCCGACACCAGCTGCTTGGTCTCGGTACGCAACTCGCCGGAGACCGCCGTCATCGAGCGCACCTGCTCGCGCAGCTCCGCGTACGCGTCCACCCGGTCGTGCTCCAGCTCGGCCACCCGCTGCTCGTAGCGCCGCAGCGTGTCGTGCAGCGGCGCGACCGCGCGCGCGACCGCCTCCTGCGACTGCGCGGTGGCCTCGTAGGACAGCGCCCGCAGCGACTGCTCCAGCCGCGCCTCCCCGGCCCGGGTGGCGGCCAGCGTCGCGTCGAGCCGGGCGATGTCGGTGGCCGCCCGCGTGCGCGCCGCCAACCAGCCCAGGGCGGCGCCGACGCCAAGGCACACGACCACCACGGCCACCGTCGCAAGCGTCACGCAGCAAAGCTTGCCAAAGGGGTACGACATGGCGGCGCTGGGTACCGTCGGAAGCATGGACGTGTTGTTGCCGCTGCTGCTGGTGGTACTGCTGGCCGGCGGGTTCCTCTGGTGGCGGCGGGAGAGCGCCGCCCGGCAGGCGCGTGAGCTGGCGGACGCGCGGGCCGAGGCGCAGCGGTGGTACGAGCGGCTGGGCGGGCAGGTCCTGAACCTGCACGGCGACCCGCCGGCGGTGCGGCAGGCGCTGGCGGACGCGGGCGAGCGGTACACCGCGGCGGGCAGCCAACTGGAGCAGGCGCGCTCGGTGCGGCAGTTCGCGCTGGCCCGCGAGACGGCGCTCGAAGGGCTCGCGTACGTGCGGGCCGCCCGGGTGGCCCTCGGCCTGGACCCGGGGCCGGACCTGCCGCCGCTGGCCGCCGCCCAGGGCGCGGGGGCGCTGACCAAGGACCGCGAGGTCGCCGTGCAGGGGCAGGTCTACAAGGCCGGCCCGCAGCCCCGCTCCGACACGCCGTACTACTACCCGGGCGGGCGGGTGCAGGGCCGGCCCGTGCCGGCGGGCTGGTATTCGCAGCCGATCTGGCGTTCCGCGCTGGCCACGGGCGTCGGGGTGGTCGGCGGCATGCTGGTCTTCGACGCCCTCTTCTCGCCCGGCTTCGGCGACCCGGGGTACGGCTTCGAGTCCGGCTACGCCGAGGGGTACTCCGACGGCGCCGAGGCGGGCGACGGCGGCGATGCGGGCGGCGACGGCGGCGATCCGGGCGGCGATGCGGGCGGGGACGCCGGTGGCGGGGACTTCGGCGGCGGGGACTTCGGTGGCGGCGACTTCGGTGGCGGCGACTTCGGTGGCGGGGACTTCGGCGGCGGCGACTTCTGACCGGCTGGCCGGTGCGGCGAAGGTAGGGCTACCGGGATGGCCTGGCGGCCGGACCGGCGGCAGAGTGGTCCCGACGACGCCGGGCGAGGGGACCGTACCGATGACCATGGAAGCGACGCCGGCCAGCCCGGCACCGTACGCGCGCTGGCTCACCGCGAGCGCCGGCGCGGTGGCCCTGGTGGTGGCCGCGAACGCGGTCGCCGGCCCGGACCGCTGGTGGGCCAACTTCGTGCTGCTGCCGGGCGCGGCGGGGCTGGCCGGCGCCGTCCCGCTCCTCGCCGCGCGCAGCCGGGGCCGGGTCGCCGCGGGTTACGCCGCGCTGTGCGTCGCCACCATGGTCGTGACCGTGGGGGTATTGCTGCTCTTCGGCGCGTTCGGCTGGGGCTGGCCGTTCATGATCATGCTGCCCTGCGCCGCCGTCGCCGGGACCGCGCGCTGGCGCCCCCGGGACGCGAACGCCCGCGCCGCCCACCGCACGCTGATCGGCCTCGCGGCATTGGGGGTGCTGCTCGGCGGCTGGTTCCTGCTCCAGGGCGGCGACGCCGACTACGCCGGCGGGGTGCGCTGGTGGGGCTTGTTCATGCTGGCGGCCGGCGCGGTGGCGGTCGGCAACGGGCTGTCGCTGCTGACCGACCTGCGGGGTTACCGGCTGCCGACGGCGGTGCTGCTCGCCGGCCTGGGCGTCGGCACCATCCTGGCCGCCCTCCGCGAACTCCTCTGGCGCTGACCCGCCCCCGAAGATCGCGCCTGCCCGCTGCCGCGCGCCGCGCGCCGTGCGTTCGGGACCAAGATCGCGTGAGGGGCGGCGCGGCACGGGGATGGCGGCCGAGTGGTGGCGTCAGAAGGCGCAGGCGACGACCAGTTCCGGGGTGCGGTCGGGGAGCAGGTCCAGGCGGTCGATCCGGCCCGCCGAGCGCAGGTCGTCCGCCGCGGTCGCCAGCAGGTCCAGCTCCGCGGCGGGGCCGAGCACCTCGGCCAGCGGCACCGGCGTGGTCATCGGCAGCCGCCGTGCTGACTTGGCGCGCCGGACCTGGCCCAGCGCGGCGCCGACCACGGCCAGCACCGCCGGGTCGCCGCCGGTCGACACCCGGGCCAGCTCGTACGTGGTCGGCCAGGTCGCCCGGTGCACCGAGCCGTAGCGCCACCAGGACCACACCTCCTCGGTCACGTACGGCAGGAACGGCGCGAACAGCCGAAGCTGCACCGACAGGGCCGTGGCCAGCGCGGCGCGGGCGGAGTCGGCGGCCGGCCCCGTGCCGTACGCCCGCTCCTTGACCAGCTCGATGTAGTCGTCGCAGAACGTCCAGAAGAACGACTCCACCGCCCGCAGCGCCGCCGTGTGGTCGTGCTCCTCGGCGAACGCCGTGCTCACCCGGGTGAGCACGGCCGTGAGCGCGGCCAGCATGGCGGCGTCCAGCGGCATCGTCACGGGCGCCCGCAGGGCGTCGGCGGCGCCGAGGCCGAGGGCGAACCGGGACGCGTTGAGCAGCTTCGTGGCCAGCCGGCGGCCGATCTTCATCTGCTGCTCGTCGAAGGCCAGGTCGGTGCCCGGCCGGCCGCCGCAGGCCCAGTAGCGCACGGCGTCCGGGCCGTGCCGGTCCAGCAGGTCGATCGGCGTGACGGCCGTGCCCCGCGACTTGGACATCTTCTTGCGGTCCGGGTCGAGGATCCAGCCGGAGATGACCGCCCGCCGCCAGGGGAGGGTGTCCTGCTCGGTGTGCGCCCGCAGGACGGAGGAGAAGAGCCAGGTGCGGATGATCTCCGGCCCCTGCGGCCGCAGGTCCATCGGGAACACCCGGGCGAACAGGTCCGGGTCACGCTCCCAGCCGCCGGCGATCTGCGGGGTCAGCGAGGACGTGGCCCAGGTGTCGAGGACGTCCGGGTCGGCCGCGAAGCCGCCCGGCCGGCCGCGGTCCGCCGCCGCGTACCCATCCGGAATGTCGGAAGTAGGGTCAATGGGCAGCCGGGCCTCGTCCGGTATGAGAGGCTGCGAGTGGTCCGGCTCGCCAGCGTCGTCGAGCCGGTACCACACCGGCACCGGCACGCCGAAGAAGCGCTGACGGCTGATCAGCCAGTCGCCGTTGAGGCCGCCCACCCAGTGCTCGTAGCGGTGCCGCATGTGCGCCGGCACCCAGGCGAGCTCCCGGCCGCGGGCCAGCAGCGCCGCCCGCAGCTCCTGGTCCCGGCCGCCGTTGCGGACATACCACTGGCGGCTGGCGACGATCTCCAGCGGCGCGTCGCCCTTCTCGTAGAACTTCACCGGGTGGCTGACGGGGCGCGGTTCGCCGCGCAGGTCG
>DASQDS010000402.1:0-2902 GCA_035634075.1 Pilimelia sp.
GACGTCGGCGGCGTCGGCGAGCTTGGGCTCGGCCAGCACGTCCTCGGCCACCTTCCGGACGTGCCAGCCGATCTCGTCGTACCGCCCGATCAGGTCTTCGGCGTCGGCGACGCCGGCGGCCACCAGCAGGCGCGCGGTGGCGACCACCGGGTCGCGGGCGATGTCGCGGGCGATGTCCGCGGCGGCGCGGTAGCCCGCCTCCGCGTCGGCGCCCGCGTGGCCCATCAGCCGCACCGTGCGCAGGTGCAGGACCGCCGGCCGGCGGTGCCGGCGAACCCAGGCGGCGGCCTCGGCGGCCACGTCGTACGCGGCCGCCAGGTCCCCGCCGTCCGCGGTCAGGTAGCGCACCCCGGGACGGCCGCGCAGCGTCGCGGCGACCCAGCCGTCCGGCGAGCGGACGCTGACGCCGAGCCCGTTGTCCTCGCAGACGAAGAGCACGGGCAGGCGCAGGCCGGAGTGGTCGCACCAGCCGGCGGTGTTGAACGCGGCCGTGGCGCTGGCGTGGTTGACCGAGGCGTCGCCGAAGGACGCGACCACGACGGCGTCCTCGGGCCACGGCAGCGGCGGTTCCCCGGTGGCCGGCTGCCCACCGGCGGGCGGCAGCGCCGGGCCGCGGCCGGGCCGGGCCCCGGCGACGACCCGCCGGGCGCGTTCGATGGCGAAGCCGATGCCGACGGCGCGCGGCAGGTGCGCGCCGACGGTGGACGTCGTGGGTATGACGTTGAGGGCGGCGTGCCCGAAGACCTTCTGCCGCCCGCCGGCGATCGGCTCGTGCGCGGAGGCGACCACCCCGCGCAGGACGTCCCGGGCGGCGTCGGTGTCCTCGAGCTGCTGCGCCCGGGCGCAGTAGAAGGCGCCGGAACGGTAGTGCAGCAGCGCGGGGTCGGTGGGCCGCAGTGCGGCGGCGACGGCGGCGTTGCCCTCGTGGCCGGACGACCCGACGGTGTAGAACCCCTCCCCGAAGCTGCGCAGCCAGCGCGCGGCGAGGTCGAGGTGCCGGCTGGTGACCTGGGCGTCGAACAGTTCGAGCGCGAGGTCACCGGTCAGCGCCGTGCCGTCACGGACGGGGGCGTCCCCGTCGCGGCGCGCGGTGGCGGCGGTGAGGGCGCCGACGGCTTCGCGGAACCGCTCGTCAAGATCTTGGGGCGTGGTCACGTCCGAAGCATGACCGAATCGCGGGAGCGGATGCCACTGGCGCCGGTCCGTCGCCGGCCGTCCGGTTGCCGACACAACGACCCGATCAGGGGGTACGCCGCCGCGGCGCCCGCAGAACCGGCTCGCCGATCAAGCACTTTTCCGTCGATCATGGACATATCGGCGGACGCGAGTGCTTGATCGGCGAGGGCCGGGCGCGAACGGGTTCAGGGACGGCTGGTCTCGGCGTTCACCGTGGCCTGCCCGAGATCGGCCGGCGCGGCCGTGCGGGCCAGGGGCGCCGGGTCGAGCGGGCGGTCGTACGTCTGGTGCAGGCCGGGCACCCGGTCCTCGACCACGAAGGTGGCCCGCCGGTGGGCAGGCGCGCCGGGCGTCGACACGTACGGCAGGACCGTGAAGTCGGCGCTGAGCTGCTCCGGCGCCACCTTCGTCAGCACGTACCCCCGCTGGTTGTTGTGGAAGCGCAGGTGCGGGTTGTGCGGGAACCACGGGTGGCTGCCCGTCGCCGAGTCGGCGCCGTCGCCGCCGGACGTGATCGAGCTGCAGACCAGCTCGGAGCCCACCGTGCGCGACGTCGGGTCGGCGTAGTCGAGCTTCAGGTCGCTGGCCCAGTGCGCGTGCACGTCCCCGGTGAGCACCACCGGGTTGCGGACGCCCGCCGCCAGCCAGCCGCGGGTGATGCGCTCGCGGGAGGCGACGTAGCCGTCCCAGGCGTCCATGCTGGTGACCGTGAGCGGCCCCGCGTTGTTGTCCCGCTGGGCGAAGAAGACCTGCTGGCCGATGATGTCCCAGCGCGCCCGCGAGCGGTGGAAGCCGTCGAGGAGCCAGCGTTCCTGCGCGGCGCCGGTGATCGAACGGGCGGGGTCCGCGGCGGCCGGGCAGTCCCGGTAGCCGTCCCCGCACGCCTGGTCGTCGCGGTACTGGCGGGTGTCCAGCAGGTGGAACGTGGCCAGCCGGCCCCAGCGCACCCGGCGGTAGAGCTGCATGTCGATGCCGCGCGGCACCGAGGCGCGCCGCAGGGGCATGTTCTCGTAGTACGCCTGGAACGCCGCCGCCCGCCGGGCGAGGAAGTCCGGTTGCGGGATGTCGGGGCGCTCCGGGACCTCGTCCGCCCAGTTGTTGTCCACCTCGTGGTCGTCCCAGACGACCAGCCACGGGGCGGCGGCGTGCGCGGCCTGCAGGTCCAGGTCCGCCTTGTACTGGGCGTGCCGCTGCCGGTAGTTGGCCAGGGTCACCGTCTCCGGGCCCTCGTGGTCGCGCGGGTTGCCGCCCGGGATGGTGTAGACGTCCCGGGCGTACTCGTACTGGTAGTCGCCGAGGTGCAGGATCAGATCCGGCTGCTCCTCCGCGAGCCGGCGGTACGCGGTGAAGTAGCCGTGCTCGTACTGCGAGCAGGAGACGAACGCCATCGCCAGCGGCCCGCCCATCGTCGCCGGCGCGGGGGCCGTGCGGGTGCGGCCGACGGGCGAGACGTACCCCTCGGCGCGGAACCGGTAGAAGTACTCCCGGCCGGGCGCCAGCCCGTTCAGTTCCACGTGGACACTGTGCGCGGCGCCCGGGTGCGCGTGGGCGGCGCCGCGGCGCACGACCCGGCCGAACCGCTCGTCGGCCGCGACCTCCCAGCGGACGGTGACGCCGCGGTCCGGCATCCCGCCCAGGCCGTCCTCGGCCAGCGGGGCGACCGCCAGCCGCGTCCACAGCACGAAGCCGTCGTGGTCCGGGTCGCCGGAGGCGACGCCGAGGGTGA
>DASQDS010000403.1:0-5004 GCA_035634075.1 Pilimelia sp.
CACCATCTCCAGCACCCGGCCGGTCGTCCCGCTGGCGTGCCCCTCCTGCTCGACGGTGACGGTCGTCCCGCCACGGTGCCGGCCGACCTCGACCGGGGCGAGCGTGTAGGTCATCCGGTAATCCGCGCCGCTGCCCGGGGAGGACACCACGAACCGGCGCGGCGCCTCGCACTCGCGCACCTGGAACTCCTCGGTGACGAACCCGCCGTCGCCCATGGCCCGCGTCTCCCGCCACACCGTGCCGGTCCGGAAGACCCCCGGGGTGACGACGTCGACGGAATCCACCGTCGAGAGCCAGCGCCCCCGGCCGGGCACATCGGTCAGCAGCGCCCAGACCAGGGCGGGCGCCGCGTCGATCACGTCGGAAACCGCCACCGTCGACATGCCGTTACCTTACGCCGCGATCGCCGGCCGCACAGTACCCGTCACCTCGCCCAACGTGACGACGCTGCCGGCCGGGCCCGGCGCGGTGGCGCTGATCGTCACGGTGTCCCCGTCCTCGAGGAAGGTCCGGCGCTGCCCACCGGCCAGCACGACCGGCTCGGCGCCGCCCGCGGTCAGCTCCAGGAACGAGCCCACCTGGTCGCGGCGGTCGCCGGACACCGTGCCGGAGGCGTACAGGTCGCCGGTGCGCACCCGGGCGCCGTTCACGGTCAGGTGCGCGAGCTGCTGGGCCGGCGTCCAGTACATCGCGGCGAAGTCCGGGCGCGAGACCGTGGTGCCGTTCCAGCTCACCGCCAGGTCGAGGGCCAGGCCGCGGCGGGGCGAGTCGCGCAGGTACGGCAGCACCTCGGGTTCCTGCACCGGCGCGGGCACCCACGCCGCCGACAGCGCCGCCAGCGGTGTCACCCAGGCCCCGACGGACGTGGCGAACGACTTGCCGAGGAACGGCCCGAGCGGCTGGTACTCCCAGGCCTGCAGGTCGCGGGCCGACCAGTCGTTGACCAGGACGAGGCCGAAGACGTGGTCGGCGAACCGGTCCACCGGGACGGGGGTGCCCAGCGCGGAGGGCGTGCCGACGACGAAACCCACCTCCGCCTCCACGTCCAGCCTGGTCGACGGCCCGAAGACCGGCTCGTGCCCGCCCGGGGGCAGGCGCTGGCCGCGCGGCCGCGTGACCGGGGTGCCGGAGACCACGACGGTCCCCGCCCGCCCGTGGTAGCCGATCGGCAGGTGCCGCCAATTCGGCGGCAGCGGCGGCTGGCCGGGGCGGAACAGGCGGCCGACGTTCTCCGCGTGCTGCCGGGAGGAGTAGAAGTCGACGTAGTCGCCGACGGAGAACGGCAGGACCATCGTGACCTGGTCAAGGCCGATCAGCAGCGGCGCCACCGCCGCCCGGTGCGCGGGAGCGGTGAGCTCGACCAGCCGGGCGCGGACCGCCTCCCACACCGGCCGGCCAGACGCGAGGAAGTCGTCCAGCGTCCGGCCGCGCAGGGCGCCGCCGGCGGCGACCAGGCCGGCCGCCTCAGCGCCGTCGAGGTCCAGCACCTGATCTTCGACGCGTACGCCGATGCGGGGCTCGCGGTCCCCCTGCCGGAAGACGCCGTACGGCAGGTGGTGCAGGTCGGTCACTGGTAGCCCCCGTTGATCTCGTACCCCCCGTTGATGAGGCCCAGCCGGACCAGGTCCGTCAGTGGCTCGCGGACGCTGCACGAGCCGAACCCGCGCCACAGCGGCCGGCCGGCGTCCCGGCGGGCCCGCGACAGCTCCACCAGCGGGACGGCGTCGGTGGCCGCGAGCGCCTCGGCGACGTCGGCCACCTCGCCGCCGCGATCGGCGAGCACGTCGGCCGCCAGCACGTTGAGGAACCCGTGGTGCACGAAGCCGGTCTCGGGATCCGCCTGGCGGACTGCGTGGTGCAGGCCCGCGGTGAGCTTGTAGGGGATGTGGCGGTCCCGGCAGCCGCAGATGACGGCGGCCAGCTCGACCGGCGTGGGGAACAGCTCGGCGGCCAGCCCGCCGGTGCGGAACTTGCCGGCCACCGGCAGGCCGCCGGCCCGTGCGGCCGCGACGGTGTCCAGCGCCCGGCTGAGGCCCCAGGTGAGCGGGATCTCGGCGTACCCGGCCAGCCCCGGCCAACCGGCGAGGCGGTCGACGAACCGGTCGAGCCCCGGCTGCGGGTCCTGCCCACGCTTGGCGACCGCGTACTCGACCTGCCGCACCCGCAGCCCGGGCGGCGGCGCGGCGACCGCGGCGGCGAGGTCGGCCAGGCCCGTGTCCCCGACGATGCCGGCAGCCAGCGGCTCCGCCTCGCGCAGGGTCGCGGGCATGGGCCCGGCCAGCAGCGCCGAGGCCGGCAGCAGCAGCGGGCCGACCAGGTCGGCGTACCAGGCCGCCCGGTGCTCACGGTGGGCCGCGACGGCCTCGGGCAGCTCGGCGCAGCCGGGCGGGAAGACGGCCGCGTCGTCAACCAGGCCGGCCAGCACTGCGGGGATCAGCCGGTGCGTTGACACGAACACAAAACCTAGTGGACGCTACGAGTAGCGGACAATGGCGTCCGATTAACGGACGTCTCCGCCCGGCTAACGGGACAAAAGGGAGGCGCGCCATGCCGTACTACCGCCGCGTCGGCGACGTGCCGCGCAAGCGCCACACGCAGTTCCGCCAGCCGGACGGCAGCCTGTACGCCGAGGAGCTGATGGGGCAGGAGGGCTTCTCGGCCGACTCCTCCCTGCTCTACCACCGGCACCTGCCGACCGCGATCGTCGCCGCCGAGCCGGTCGACCCGCCGGCGCCGACCCGGGTGCCGAACCGGCCGCTCAAGCCCCGGCACCTGGCGACCCACAAGCTGGACACGGGCGGCGCCGACGCCGTCCTCGGCCGGGCGCCGCTGCTGGCCAACGACGACGTGGTGATCTCGTACGTGGCCGCGGACCGGCCCTCCCCGCTGTACCGCAACGCCATCGGCGACGAATGCCTGTACGTGGAATCCGGCGCGGCCCGGATCGAGTCCCCGTTCGGGGCGCTGGACGCCGGCCCGGGGGACTACGTGCTCATCCCGACCTCCGTCGTGCACCGCATCGTCCCCCGTGGGCCGGAGCCGGCGCGGCTGCTCACCGTCGAGGCCACCGGGCACATCGGCCCGCCCAAGCGATACCTCTCCGCGCGCGGCCAGGTCCTCGAGCACGCGCCGTACTGCGAGCGCGACATCCGCGGGCCGGCGGAGCCGCTCCTCGCCGACGACACGGACGTCGAGGTGTACGTCCGGCACCGGCGCGGCTGGACCCGGCACGTCTACGCCCACCACCCGTTCGACGTCGTCGGGTGGGACGGGCACCTCTACCCGTGGGCCTTCAACGTCGCCGACTTCGAGCCGATCACCGGGCGGGTCCACCAACCGCCGCCGGTGCACCAGACCTTCGCCGGCCCCAACTTCGTCATCTGTTCCTTCGTCCCCCGCAAGGTCGACTACCACCCGCTGGCCATCCCGGTGCCGTACAACCACCACAACGTCGACTCCGACGAGCTGCTCTTCTACGCGGGCGGCAACTACGAGGCGCGGCGCGGCTCCGGCATCGGGCCGGGCTCGATCTCGCTGCACCCCGCCGGCTGCACGCACGGCCCGCAGCCGGGCGCCGCGGAACGGGCTATCGGCGTCGACTACTTCGACGAGCTCGCCGTCATGGTGGACACCTTCCGCCCGCTCGACCTGTGCGAAGCCGCCATCGCGTGCGAAGACACCGGCTACGCGTGGACCTGGGCCGGCCGCGGCCCCCGCTGAGGCGGTCACGACGCGGACGGGCCGCTCGGACGACACTTCTGGGTGAGGCCGTTAAGACAATCTGTAGTGATCGGTCGGCCAGGACTATCGATCTCGCCAAGTCAATAGCGTTCACCCGTGCCCACCACAACAGGCGTCGACTCGGCGCCCGAAGGGTCGAGGTCCCGCCGCCGGGAGAACATCGCCGAGGCCGCCGCTCTGCTGGGGCTGGCGTCCCCCCTGATCGGAATCGTGCTGACGGAGACCAAGGACGACCCTCGGGCCCTCCTGCCGATATCCCTGATCGGGCTGGGCTTCTTCGTGTTGGCTCTGCGCTGGACACCGGTGAGCTTCAATCGCGTCGCTCCCCTGTTCGCGGGTACCGCCGTTCTGAGCCTTGGCTTCGTCACGTGGACCGCGCCCTGGTATTTCGTGGGATCGCCGGTCAGCGGGGCGGCAATTGCCTCGGCGGCACCGGCGCCGCCCGATGTGACGATCATTGAGCCCTCGGCGACCGGTTTCCCGGTGAACGGATGCGTGACAATCCGCTTCACGGCGGCGGCTCCAGAGGGATACACCTTTGTGGTCGCGAACAACCGGCAGAACGAGGCGGATTACTACTTCGAGGCCGAAGTAGCCGTCGACCCCGGGCGAACCATGTGGTCGGCCAACATGACCCTGGGATCCAGCGGGTCCGGGATGGGAGAGCTCTTCTCAATTGTGGTGGTGATGCTGCCCGAGGCGGAAGCCGCCTATCTGCTGGAGACGCACACCAAGGGCAACCAGACATGGTGGGCGGCCAAGGGCCTCCCACCCACCGGCCAGGAGGCAGCGAAGGTCACCGTGCGGCGCGACAGGACGGAACGTCTGGCGTGTTAGCGGGGCCTGGCCGAGCCACCCGGTCCGCCACGGGGGCGCCTCAGGTGCGGTAGTCCGCGAGGACGTTGGCGAGCAGTGCCGCGAAGCCGGCCGCGACCGCGGCGGCGAGCGGCCACGGGGTGCCCACGACCGCGTACAGCAGCACGAGGATCGGGCCGGCGGCCACGCCGTACACCGCGACGGCCAGCGCCCGGTCGGCCCGCATCAGCGGCGGCAGCACCTCGCGCACCCGCCCCGGCAGGCGGGTGGCCAGGACCGCGAGCATGCCGACGCCGATGACGCCCAGCGCCACCGCCTGCACCCGGCTCAGTCCCCGGTCGCCGGTCGCCGCGCAGGCGACCAGGACCGGCGCCAGCAGGCCGTACGCCGCGCCGAGCTGGAGCAGCCGGCGGACGCCGTGCGCGAGCGGCGCCAATCGAGCCGGG
>DASQDS010000404.1:0-11061 GCA_035634075.1 Pilimelia sp.
GGTTCAGCGCGAGGACCAGGACGATCAGCAGGACGAGCAGGACGAGCGTCGCCGCGCCGCAGGCGAGGCCGGCGATTGCCTGGCCGCGGTTGTTCGCCAGGCCCTGGTCGGCCTTGGCCTTGCCGAGGAAGCCCAGCACGATCGCGGCGATCGCCAGCGGCACGCCGAGGTAGCAGCAGAACAGCAGCGGGATCGACGCGATGCCGAGGATCATGGAGATCAGGCCGAAGTTGTTGTTCTGCACCCCGGCCGGCGCACCGTAGGCGGGGTACGCCGGCTGGCCGTACGGCTGGCCGGAGGTCGGCGGCTGCCCGTAGGGCTGGCCGGAGATCGGCTGCTGGCCGTACGGCTGGCCGGACGTGGGCTGCTGCCCGTACGGCTGGCCGGAGGTCGGCTGCTGCCCGTACGGTGCGCCGTACGAGGGTGGCTGCTGGCCGTACGGATCCGAGTACTGCGGCGGCTGGCCGTACTGGGGTGGCTGCTGGCCGTACTGGGGCTGCTCGCCGGACTGCGGCTGTTCGCCGTACTGCGGTCCCTGCCCGTACGGCGGCTGCTGCCCGTACGGGTCCTGGGGATTGCCGGGCTGCATGGCTGCTCCTCGGACGCGGTGACATGATCGGTGCAAACGCCCGGCAGCGTACCGCTCCCCGGCTCCCCCCTGCGGTCCCATGGCCGACATTTGCCGGCCGGAAGGCGACTCGTGCGCGCCGCGGACCGGCTGGTGAGCGCCCCCGGCAGCACCGGTAGGGTGCAGTCGTGACCGACCCCGCGGCGCCCGTCCGGACCGTCCCCGGCGCCTCCCCGGCCCGGCTCGTGGTCCTCGTCTCCGGCTCCGGCAGCAACCTCCAGGCGTTGCTCGACGCGTGCGCCGACCCGGCGTACGGCGCCCGCGTGGTGGCCGTCGGCGCGGACCGCGACGGCATCGCCGGCCTGGACCGCGCCGCGGCGGCGGGCGTCCCCACATTCGTGGCGGCGGTCAGGTCGTACCCGAGCCGGGCGGCGTGGGACGCCGCCCTCACCGCGCACGTGGCGGAGCACAAGCCGGATCTGGTGATTTCCGCCGGCTTCCTCAAGCTGGCCGGTGCCGCGTTCCTCGCCGATTTCGGCGACCGCTACCTCAATACCCACAACGCGCTGCTGCCGGCGTTCCCCGGCATCCACGGCCCGCGCGACGCGCTGGCCTACGGCGTGAAGCTGGCCGGCGCCACCCTGTTCTTCGTGGACGCGGGCGTGGACACGGGCCCGATCGTCGCGCAGGTGGCGGTGCCGGTGCGCGACGACGACACGGTCGACACGCTCACCGAGCGGATCAAGGACGCGGAGCGGCGGCAGTTGGTCGACCACGTCGGCAGGCTGGTCCGGGAGGGCTGGACCATCACCGGAAGGAAGGTCACGATTCCATGAGCAGCTCGGCCGCCGCGGACGGCAGGCGCCCGATCCGGCGCGCGCTGATCAGCGTGTACGACAAGACGGGGCTCGTCGAGCTGGCCAATGCCCTGCACCGCGCCGGCGTGGAGATCGTGTCCACCGGCTCCACGGCGGCCACCATCGCGGCGGCGGGCGTCCCCGTCGTCCCGGTCGAGCAGCTCACCGGCTTCCCGGAGTGCCTGGACGGGCGGGTCAAGACCCTCCACCCGCGGGTGCACGCCGGCCTGCTCGCGGACCTGCGGCTGCCCGCGCACGCCGCCCAGCTCGCCGAGCTGGACATCGCGCCGTTCGACCTGCGGGTGTCCAACCTCTACCCGTTCGCCGAGACGGTGGTCAGCGGCGCGTCCGTGGAGGAGTGCGTCGAGCAGATCGACATCGGTGGCCCGGCGATGGTGCGGGCGGCCGCGAAGAACTCCGCCAGCGTGGCCGTGGTCACCGCAGTGTCGGCGTACCCCATGATCATGGCCGCCGTGCACGACGGCGGCTGCACCCTCGCACAGCGTCGCGCGCTGGCCGCGCGGGCGTTCGCGGACATCGCGCGGTACGACGTCGCGGTGGCCAACTGGTGCGCGGTGCAGTTCGCCGAGGGGACGCCGGAGTGGCCGGAGTTCGCCGGGCTGGCGCTCGAGCTGACCAAGGAGCTGCGGTACGGCGAGAACCCGCACCAGGCGGCGGCCCTCTACGTCGACGCGGCCGCGCCGGCCGGCCTGGCGCAGGCCGAGCAGTTGCACGGCAAGGACATGTCCTACAACAACTATGTCGACGCGGACGCGGCGTGGCGGGCGGCCAACGACTTCGGCCCCGACGCGGCCGCCGTGGCCATCATCAAGCACGCCAACCCGTGCGGGATCGCGGTCGCCGCGGACGTCGCCGAGGCGCACGCCAAGGCGCACGCCTGCGACCCGGTCTCCGCGTACGGCGGGGTGATCGCGGTCAACCGCGAGGTCACCGTCGAGCTGGCGAAGCAGGTGGCCGACATCTTCACCGAGGTCGTGGTCGCCCCGGCGTTCTCCGCCGAGGCGCTCGACGTCCTGCGGTCGAAGAAGAACATCCGCCTGCTGCGGGCCCCGGTCTGGCGCCCGGCGGCGGCCGAGTGGCGGCAGGTGGGCGGGGGTGTCCTCGTGCAGCTGGCCGACCGGGTCGACGCCGCCGGCGACGACGTCGCCGGCTGGCGCCTGGCGGCCGGCGAGCCCGCCGACGGGGAGCTGCTGGCCGACCTGTCGTTCGCGTGGCGGGCCTGCCGGTCGGTGAAGTCGAACGCCATCCTCCTCGCGGCGCAGGGCGCCACCGTTGGCGTCGGGATGGGGCAGGTCAACCGGGTCGACTCCGCCCGGCTGGCGGTGTCCCGGGCGGGCGCCGACCGGGCCCGCGGCGCGGTGGCCGCCTCCGACGCCTTCTTCCCGTTCGCCGACGGCCTCCGGGTGCTGGCCGACGCGGGCGTCCGCGCGGTGGTGCAGCCGGGCGGCTCCAAGCGCGACGCGGAGGTCATCGCGGCCGCCGACGAGGCCGGCATGACGATGTACCTCACCGGCACCCGCCACTTCTTCCACTGATCGCAACGGAGCCGGGGCCGGCTTTGCGCTCAGCCGTACTGGACGGTGATTATTCAGTCCGGTTGACCACCATCCGCTACGGCTGAGCGCCCCGCTCGCGCAACGTTGCCGTCACGTGGGCGACGACCCGGCCCGGATGCCGGACAACGTCGTCCGCGGTGAACCGCAGCACCGTCCAGCCGGCCGCGCGCAGTGCGTTGAGGCGCCCGACGTCCCGCTGGAACGTGGCGCGCTCGCGGTGGTGGTCACCTTCGTACTCGATCGCAACGCGCACCGCCGGGTAGGCCAGGTCCACCCGCGCCACGAACCGCCCAGCGCCATCCCGCACCTCATGCTGGGCGACCGGCCGTGGTAGGCCCGCGTCCACGATCAGTAGCCGCAGGCGGGATTCCATGGGCGACTCGCTGAGCGGTTCGGCCAGCGCCAAAACGTCCCCGTACAGGCGTACCCCCGGCCAGCCGGTCCGGCGTGCGGCGAGCTCCCGCAGGGCCGGGAGCCGCACCAGGCGCCGGTTGAGCATCGCATCGACGGCCACGACCGCCGCCGGGCGCGGCGGTCGGCGGCCGAGGTCGAACGCGGTCCGCTCCGGGGTCGTGACCGGCACACCCGCGAAGCGGGTCAGGTCGTCCGCCGCCAACGTGGAATACCTGATGCTCAGACGGGGATGCGGGCTCAGACGTCGCTGCCGTGGCACGATAACCGTCACCGGCGCGGCCTCGGCGAGCAGGTCGACACCCCACAGGTACGCCGCGCTGAGGCCCCCGACCGCGGCGCCGGGCGGCAGCACGAGCGCCACCGCATCGCACCACGTCCGGTGGTCCACCGCCGCGTCCCGGTGCACGTACACGTCGGGCAGCAGCCGTCGCCAAGTCCGGCCGCGCAGCATGTTGCGGGTCAGCTCGCCAGAAGCTACGGCCACGCCGCCACGGAACGGCAGGAACCGCAGGTTACGGGGCACCTGCGCCGATCGGGACATCAAGCCAGCATGGCCGACGGTGGCCGGGCGCGCTGTCCCCGTCGCCGAGGATCTCCGCCTAGGATCTGCCGGGTGGACGAGGCGATGCCGGGCGAGGCGGAACGGCGGGTCGGGGAGCGGATCAGTGGCGCGGACTGGGCGCTGGACGAGCTGACGCGGGTGCACTTCGTGGGCTGCCACTTCGATGACGTGGATCTGAGCGAGGCGACGATCACGGGGTGCACGTTCGAGGAGTGCACGTTCGGCGTGGTGAAGTTCAACGCCGCCACGTTGCTGCGCTCGGCGCTGGTCGGCTGCACCGTGCGGCGTTGCTCCTTCTTCGACACCACGCTGGCGGAGTGCAAGCTTGCCGGCACGCAGTTCATCGACTGCGAGCTGCGGCCGCTGCAGGTGCGTGGCGGCGACTGGTCGTACGTGCTGCTGCGCGGCCAGGACTTGACCGGCACGGACCTGACCGGGCTGCGCCTGCGGGAGGCGGACCTGACGGAGGCGGACCTGAGCCGGGTGGACCTGCGCGGCGCCGACCTGTCGTACGCCCGCCTGCACCACACCGCCCTAGCCGGCGCGGACCTGCGCGGCGCGGACCTGACCGGGGTGGCGATGCGCGAGGTGGACCTTGCCGGGGTGCGCATCGACCTGGCGCAGGCGGCGCTGTTCGCGGCGGCGCACGGCGCCGAGGTGACGGCGTGACGGCGTGACGGCGTGACCGCGTGACCGCGTGACCCCTTGACCGTGCCGGCGGCGCCGGGTGGCAGGATCGCCGTGTGACGGCGATTGTTCTCGACGGCAAGGCGACCGCCGCGGCGGTCAAGGACGGCCTGCGGGTACGCGTGAAGGCGCTCGCGGAGCGCGGCATCCAGCCCGGGCTGGGCACGGTCCTCGTGGGCGACGACCCGGGCTCCCGGGCGTACGTCAACGGCAAGCACCGGGACTGCGCCGAGGTGGGCATCGCCTCGATCCGCCGGGAGCTGCCGGCGACCGCGTCCCAGGCTGAGGTCGAGGCGGTCGTTGCCGAGCTGAACGCCGACCCCGCCTGCCACGGGTACCTCGTCCAGCTGCCGCTGCCGCGTGGGCTGGACACCCAGCGGGTGTTGGAGCTGATCGACCCGGACAAGGATGCCGACGGGCTCCAGCCGGTCAACCTCGGCCGGCTGGTGCTCGGCTACACCGGCCCGCTGCCGTGTACGCCGCGGGGCATCCTGCACCTGCTGCGCGCCTACGAGGTGCCGATCGCGGGTGCGGAGATCGTGGTCATCGGCCGGGGCACGACGGTGGGCCGGCCGTTGGGCCTGCTGCTCACCCGCCGGTCGGAGAACGCCACGGTGACCCTGTGCCACACGGGCACCGCCGACGTGGCGGCGCACACCCGCCGGGCGGACATCGTGGTGGCGGCGGCGGGTGTCCCGGGCCTGGTGACGGCGGACATGGTCCGGCCTGGCGCCGCGGTGGTGGACGTGGGCATCACGCGGGTCGTGGGCGAGGACGGCAAGGCCCGCTACACCGGCGACGTGGCGCCGGACGTGGTGGACGTGGCCGGCTTCCTGGCGCCCGTGCCGCGCGGGGTGGGGCCGATGACGCGGGCGATGCTGCTGACCAACGTTGTGGAGCGCGCGGAGCGCGCGGAGCGCGCCAGCTGACGTTGTGGAGCGCGCGGAGCGCGCCAGCTGACGTTGTAGAGCGCGCGGCCGCTGGGAAAGGCGCACAGAACGGCGCCCCGCGGGTACGGGCGGTGGCACGGCGGGTTATGGTGCGGACGTCCACCCGCCCTCACCCGGGAGTCTCACACTGATGGGCAAGAAGGTCACCGTCGTCGGCGCCGGCTTCTACGGTTCCACGACCGCGCAGCGCCTGGCCGAGTACGACATCTTCGAGACGGTCGTGCTCACCGACATCGTCGAGGGCAAGCCGGAGGGCCTGGCCCTGGACATCAACCAGTCGCGCCCGATCGAGGGCTTCGAGACCCGGGTGGTGGGCCAGGCCACCGGGCCGAACGGCGAGGGGTACGAGGCCATCGAGGGCTCGGACGTCGTCATCATCACCGCCGGCCTGCCGCGCAAGCCGGGCATGAGCCGGATGGACCTGCTGGGCGTCAACGCCAAGATCGTCCGTCAGGTGGCGGAGAACGTCGCCAAGTACGCGCCGAACGCCGTCGTGATCGTGGTGTCGAACCCGCTCGACGAGATGACCGCGCTGGCGCAGCTCGCCACCCAGTTCCCGCGTAACCGCGTGCTGGGCCAGGCCGGCATGCTGGACACTGCCCGGTTCAGCCACTTCGTGGCCGAGGCACTGCGGGTGCCGGTCGGCAGCGTTCGTACCCTGACGCTCGGCTCGCACGGCGACACGATGGTGCCGGTGCCCTCCCGCTGCACGGTGGACGGCAAGCCGTTGACCGACCTGCTGCCCGCGGACAAGATCGAGGAACTGGTGGTCCGCACCCGTAACGGCGGCGCGGAGGTGGTCGCCCTGCTGAAGACCGGCTCCGCGTACTACGCGCCGTCGGCGGCGGCGGCCCGGATGGCGCGGGCCGTCGCGGAGGACTCCGGCGCGGTCATGCCGGTCTGCGCGTGGGTGGACGGCGAGTACGGCATCTCCGGCGTGTACCTCGGCGTGGAGGCGGAGATCGGCGCGGCGGGGGTCCGGCGGGTCGTCGAGACCGACCTGACCGAGACGGAGCTCGCCGGCCTGATCGAGGCGGCCGAGGCCGTCCGTGCCAAGCAGGCCGACGTCGCCGACCTCTGAGGGCCGGTCAGGCCGACGACGCCGGTAGCGCGGTCAGCGCGGCACGGCCGCCGCCTCAGCCTGGTCGACGCCGGCACCGAGGCGCCCGGCACCGAGACGCCGGGTGCCGAAGGGAAGCGCGCGGGGCCGCGGCAGCCAGCGGACCGCTTCGGCCGTCCGCGGGTCGCTGCCGTAGGCCAGCAGGGTGAGGAAGACGCCGTACACCGGCAGGTGGCCGACCAGCTCCGTGCTGCCGAAGATGAGCAGGGTGGCGTTGAACGGCACCGCGGCGACCAGGACGGCGACCTGCGGCAGCGCGCCGGAGAGCACGAGGAGCCCGAAGAGCACCTCGACGGCACCGGCGACCGCGACGAACGTGTCCGCCGGGACGGAGATCCCGAACAGTGCGAACACGTCCAGCTCCGGGTGCTGCGCCAGGGTGGCGCGGGCCATCGCCGGGTTCGCCAGCTTCTCCGAGAACGCGAGCGTCAGCAGGGCGGTGGCCACCCCCGTCTTGAGGGCGAGCAGGGCGTGGCGCAGCCGCCGCGGCTCCGGTTCGGTGGCGCCGTACGGCCGGGTGGTTGGCGGCAGGATGGCCAGGAACCCGGCGATGCCCAGCAGGTCGGCGGCCTCCAGCAGGCTGACCGGGCCCTGCGCGGCCAGCGCCACGGGGCCGACCGCCACCAGTGCGATCGCCGCCGGCCGCAACGCCACGCCGGTGATGAACCAGACGCCCAGGGCGGCCTCGACCAGGCCCACCGCGGCCGGCGCGGGCAGGTCGCCAAGCGGCAGGTCCGCCGACAGGAAGTTGCCCCGCACGGCCAGCGTGAGCAGGCTCACGCCGAGGTGGATGGCGAGCAGCCGCGGCAGGTACGGGGTCAGCCGGCCGAGCGGCCGGAGGACGGACAGCTCCGGCGTGGGCAGCCGGTAGGCCGCCAGCCGCCAGCCGACGGTGACGACCACCATGGTGGCGAGCAGCGCCAGCGTGAGGGGACGCAGGGCGAAGGACCAGTCCGTCGGGTACAGCCCGGCGTCGACGAACCACTTCTCGTGGGCGAGCGAATCCATGATCCAAGCCTGCGGTGTGCCGCCGGCGGTGTGTAGGGCCCAAGGTCCCGACCCGCCGGGACCCCCGCCTTTACCGACCGTGGGCCGCCAGCTGGACGCCGGGCGGCAGGGGGAGCGGAGTGAAGGGCGCGCTCAGGTGCGGGGTGGCCAGGGTGGCGCGGCCGCCCGCGAGCAGATCGGCCAGCAGCGCCGTCCGCGACTCGCGGGCCGCGGTCGGGTCCATCTCGTGCGCGTACGGCAGCTGGGGGTCGATGAGCTGCACTGCGTGCACCAGCAGATCCCCGGCGACGAGCACCGTCTCGCCGCCGCCGGTGACCAGCACCGACTGGTGGCCGGGCGAGTGACCGGGCGTGGGTACCGCCCGGACCGCCGGCGCCAGGCGTTCCGCGCCGTCGCTGAGCCACAGCTGGCCGGTTTCGCGCAGCGGCGCCAGTACCCGCTCCTCGACCGCCGGGTTGTGCCGGGCGAACGCGGTGGCGTCCGCGCGCTGCACCAGGTATCTGGCCCGCGGGAAGTACGGCCCGCCGACCACGGCCCAGCCGATGTGGTCGGTGTGCAGGTGGGTGAGGACCACCGTGTCCACGTCCTCGACAGCGACGCCCGCGGCGGCGAGCGCGGCCGGCAGCCGGCCGGGCACCGGCGCCCACGACGCGGCGAGCGAGTCGGCCGGCCCGATCCCCGCGTCGACGAGGATCGTGCGGCCGGCGTCCGGCCCGTCGTCGAGCCGGATGGCGAAGCAGCGGAACCGCAGGCGCCAACCGCCGCCCCCGTCGGCTGCCTCGGGGTCGTGGGCGTCGGCGCGGCGCCAGTGCTCGGCTGTGGCGGTGGGAAAGGCCTCGGTGCGGGGGGAGAAGAAGGGGCCGGCGCCGTCCTCGAGCGGGATGATCGTGATGGCGCCCAGTCGCATGGGCCAATCCTGCCAGCACGCGCGTGGGCGCAGCCGCCGCCAGCGAAACGCGCAGACTCCAGTACGCTCGTACTGCTAGAGCATGCCCCCGAGAGGAGCCCGGCCGATGGCGAAGATCAAGGTAAGCAACCCGGTCGTCGAACTCGACGGCGACGAGATGACCCGGATCATCTGGAAGCAGATCCGCGAGCAGCTGGTGCTGCCCTACCTCGACGTCGAGCTGGAGTACTACGACCTGTCGATCCAGCACCGCGACGCCACCGACGACCAGGTGACGGTGGACGCGGCGAACGCCATCAACCGGCACGGGGTGGGCGTGAAGTGCGCGACCATCACGCCGGACGAGGCGCGGGTGGAGGAATTCGGGCTGAAGAAGATGTGGCGGTCCCCGAACGGCACGATCCGCAACATCCTGGGCGGCGTCGTCTTCCGCGAGCCGATCATCATGGCGAACGTGCCCCGGCTGGTGCCCGGCTGGACCAAGCCGATCGTGATCGGCCGGCACGCCCACGGCGACCAGTACAAGGCGACCGACTTCGTCGTTCCCGGCCCGGGCACGCTCACCGTCACGTTCCAGCCGGAGGGCGGCGGGGCGCCGATGGAGTTCGAGGTGGCGAAGTACCCCGGCGGTGGCGTGGCGATGGCCATGTACAACTTCGACGACTCGATCCGCGACTTCGCCCGGGCGTCGTTCCGGTACGGGCTCGCCCGCAAGTACCCGGTGTACCTGTCGACGAAGAACACGATCCTCAAGGCGTACGACGGGCGCTTCAAGGATCTGTTCGCGGAGGTCTTCGAGGCGGAGTTCGCCGCCGAGTTCAAGGCCGCCGGCATCACCTACGAGCACCGGTTGATCGATGACATGGTCGCCGCCGCCCTGAAGTGGGAAGGCGGGTTCGTCTGGGCCTGCAAGAACTACGACGGCGACGTGCAGTCGGACACCGTGGCGCAGGGCTTCGGCTCGCTCGGCCTGATGACCAGCGTGCTGATGACCCCGGACGGGCGGACCGTGGAGGCGGAGGCGGCGCACGGCACGGTGACCCGGCACTACCGGCAGTGGCAGAAGGGCGAGAAGACCTCGACCAACCCGATCGCGTCGATCTTCGCCTGGACGCGCGGGCTCGCGCACCGGGGCAAGCTCGACAACACCCCCGCGGTGACCCAGTTCGCCGACACGCTCGAGCAGGTCTGCATCGCCACGGTCGAGGGCGGGCAGATGACCAAGGACCTGGCGCTGCTGATCTCGCGGGACGCGCCGTGGCTGACCACCGACGAGTTCATGACCGCCCTGGACGAGAACCTGGCGCGCCGGCTGGCGGCCTGATCAGGCGCCGGTTCCCAGGAAACTGCCAGCTGGCGCCTACGCCGGGAACAGGCTGCGCCGGCACCGTGGGGATGCCGAGCTGCTGATCACGAGTCACCGGAGCGATTATGTCTGTGTCGAGAAAGGCCCTGCTGGCCACGGCGGGTGCGATGGGGGCACTGGCCCTCGGGCTGGTGATCCCGGCCGTCGCGTCCGCGGAGGAGCCCACGCCCAAGCCCAGCGCGTCCGGCGGTTCGTCGCCGGGTGGCACGCCGGACGACCGCCGGGCGCAGCGCGAGGAACAGCGCGCGCAACGGCAGTCGGAGCTCGCCGCGGCCCTGGCCAAGGAGCTCGGCGTCGACCAGGCGAAGGTGACGGCGGCCCTGGAGAAGGTGCGGGGCCAGCTCCGGGAGGAGGCCAAGGCCGACCGGCAGGCCCAGCTCAAGACGAAGCTGGACAAGGCGGTGGCCGACGGCAAGCTCACGCAGGCCCAGGCCGACGCGATCCTGAAGGCCGCCGAAGAAGGCGTGCTCCCGGGTGGGCGCGGCCACGGCCACGGCCACGGGCGCGGGTTCGGCGGCCCGCCCCGGTAGCCGACGACCGGGAGACTGGCCTCGCACATCGTCGTGCGGGGCCAGTTTCCGGTTTCCGGTGCCGATCGTCAGCGGAGCTCCCACGTGGGGCCGTCCGGCGTGTCGCGGACCTCGACGCCCGCGGCGGCCAGGCCGTCCCGGACGGCGTCCGACGCAGCCCAGTCGCGGGCCGCGCGCGCCCGTGCCCGCAGCTCGATCAGCAGTGTCACGAACGGGCCCAGCACATCGCGCGGATCGCGGGCACCGGCCTCCGCCAGCTCGCCCAGGCGCACCACCATGCCCCGCAGCAGCCCGCGGGCTCGGTCGCCCTCGTCCGAGGTCAGCGTGTCGGCCGACCAGGCCACGAGGAGCTGCTCCAGCTCCAGGACGGCGGCCACGCAGCCGTCGACGTCCCGCCGGGCGAGGGCCGCACCGAAGGCGGCGTCGAGCGCCTCGGCGGCGCCCCGCAGTGACGTGGCGGACCGCGCGGCGGCGAGCGGGTCACCATCGCCGGCGCCGCCCGCCGACCCGCCCGC
>DASQDS010000405.1:0-3350 GCA_035634075.1 Pilimelia sp.
GGCGCCGCCACAGCCCGCGCCGAGCACCGCGGCCGCCAGCAGCGTGGCGACCGCCAGCAGCGCGGGGGCGGCCGGGCGCGTTCGCAGGGTGTTTTCGACGGTACGCCGCGGGGGTGGGTTCCGCCGCCGTGCGCGCCTGACGACCCGGGGCGCACGGCGGCGGCACCGATCACAGCAGGCGCAGCGGGGTGCGCCAGATGCCGCGGCCGTGGGTCGCGGCGTACAGGTGACCGTCCCTGCCGGCGTGGATGTCGAACACCGCCGTCAGCGGCAACGCCGACCTGCCGGCACCCGGCGTCGCGCCGACGCGCCGCCACCGGATCGTCCCGGGCGTCGCCCGGCGGTCGGCGACGAGCACGCCCAGGTCGGTGCCCACGATCAGCTTCGTCCCGACCACCAGCACGTCGGTGGCCGGCACGTCGGGGAAGCCGACGGACAGGTCGGTCCACGCGACCCGGACGCCGCCCGCGGCCCGGCTGAGCCGGCCCCGGAAGACGTGTTTGACCCCCGCGCCGGGGCCCTCGATGAACCGCCGGTTGAAGCCGTTGAAGACCAGGTAGACCGTCGAGTTGGTGCGGTCCGCCGGGTCGAACAGCACGGCGTTCGGGAAGCGGTTCGGCAATCCGGTCATGTCCAGCTCGGTCCAGGCGCCACCCCAGTTGGTGGCGACGCCGCGGGTGAAGCCGGCGCTGTTGCAGTTGGCCTGGCCGCACCAGGAGGCCAGGTAGGTGTCCCGGGACGGGTCCCGCGGTGCGGCGGGGTCAGCCACCGCGTCCATGCCGACGATCAACCGCTGGCCGGTGGCGTCGAGGCGGTGCGCGCGCCGCCAGCCGCGGGCCTCGTCCGCCGCGGCCTGCGCCCGCGTGTAGCTGAAGGCGTAGTCGTGCCGCCAGAACGAGTTGCCGCCGGCCACCCAGCGCTCGCTGCGCCCGTCGCCGATGTTGCGTGACCCGCGCACCACCCGGAACGGCGCGGTGAACCGGGCGTTGACGTCCGGCACTGTCACGTCGAAGACCGCGCTGGTGGTGCCGTCGCTGACCCCGCAGTTCTTGGTCAGCCACAGCGCCAGGAAGACGTACTCGTTGAGGATCTGGCACGCGTCGCGCGGGTTGACGATGATGTCGCCGCCGTCGCCGCCGAACGGGCTCACCTGCTTGCGCGCGCCCGCCCGCAGCAGCGAACCGCCGTTGTCCTGCAGGCCGCCCGCGACCGCCGTCCCGCGCCCGTTGGGGTCGCGACCGGTGCCGACCGAGTAGTACTGCAGCGTACGCAGGTCGTTGTTGTGGTTGCGCCAGTCCAGCGCGTGCCCGGCGGCGTCCTCGCGGCTGACGGCCGGTGGCAGTGGCCGCGAGTAGACGCCGCCGTCGTTGCCGATGTAGACGGTGGCGCCACTGACCGCGATCGAGTGCTGGTCGGGGTGCGGGGTGGCCGGGCAGCCGCCGGTCGGCACCGTCCGGTCGTAGCAGTCGAAGCCGAGGTTCCAGTACGGCCCGATCGTCTGCCAGCTCGTGCCGCTGTCGGGCGTCTCGTAGACCTCCTCGAGGCCCACGTACACGTGCCGCGGGTTGCCCGGGTCGACCTCGATGAAGTTGTTGTACCAGGCCTGCACGCCGACCGGGTACTCCTGCTCGACGCCGATCGCCGACCCGGACGCCTCCAGCTCGGCGGAGTCGGCGATCAGGGTCCACGGGCCGGTGAGCCCTCCGGTGGACCGGAACACGCCAGCCAGCGAGGTCCGGCCGGCCGCCAGGCCCGCCGGGCTGCCCTGCACCAGGTACAGGTGGGAACCGTCGCGGGAGTGTGCGAACTCGGCGTTGCCCACGTCGGCGTTGTTGATGTCGCCGGCCAGCGCCGTGCGCGCGAACGTGCCCGGCCGGCCGCCGTCGGTGGACAGGTAATAGCCGTTGTACGCGGCGCCGGAGCGCCAGGCCGCGTTCGCCAGCACCGCGCGCCCCCGGCTGCCCGGCACGATCAGCACGTCGTTGACGATGTTGTCGTACGGCCGGGTGATGTCGGCGTCCGACGCCGGGGTAGGCAGGAACACCAGTTCCCAGCGCTCGCGGTGCCGGCGGGGGTCCGTCCAGTGCCGCCACAGACCGCGGCTCGTCGCGGCGTACACCCGGCCGGCGCCGTCGAACTTGAGCTGGTTGATGCTGCGCGACTCCAACTCGTCGCCGCCGACGCGGTCCGCCTGGCTGAACGACGATGCCCGGGACGCGTGCGCCAACCGGTACACACCGGCACCGGTGTACGAGGTCGCGCCGGTGTTCGCCTCGCCCGTGGCGTACCAGAGGGTGTCCGCTCTGGCGTCGTAGACGAGGTCCCCGGTGGAGAGCGCGAGGATGCGGTCCGAGATGGGCTGCCAGCCGCCGCGCGGGCCTGGTCGCTTGCGGAAGACGCCGCCGTTGGCGCCGCCGGCGAAGACCTGGCCGTTGCCGGCCGCCAGGCCGGTGATCCGGCCGGCCACCAACCCCCAGCCACTGCCCGAATTGGAATACTCCGGGTCGCGGTAACCCGGGTCGTCGGCGTCGTACGGCACGTCGGTGACCTCGACCCACGGGCTGCGGGTCCCCGGCAGGCGGCGGAGGTCGGCCAGCGCCTCGCCGTACTCGCCCGGCGCCACCGAGCCGTAGGGGGCGAGCCGCGCCACCGACTCCTGCAACGCGAAGGTCTTCAGGCCGGCCGCACCGCCGTTGACGCCGGCCACCGGTTTGGGCCGCTTGATCGGCCGGTCGGCGTCGGCCCGCGCCGCGCCGCCCGGCAACACGATGGCCACCGCCACCGCCACGGTCACCGCGCGGCCGACCGGCCGCCGCGCTGCCCGCTGTAGCAGTTCGAGCACTGTCATCCTCCCCATGCGAGGCGCCCCCCGCGCGGGCGCCGTCCATGGCACCCGACACCCCGCACCGTAGTGACGATATGGACGGAGCGCGAGGCCCTAGGCTCGGGAGATGACGACGGCCGACCCCCGCCGGCACACCCCGCGCGCCGACGCCGTGCTCGCCGACCCCCGCCTGCGCGCGGCTGGCGAGCGGCTGGGCCGCCCGCTGGTGCACCGGGCGGTCGACGCCACGTTGGACCGCGTGCGGCGCGGCGAGCTGCCGCCGGACGCCGCCGCAGACGCGGCGGTCGCCGCGCTGCCCGCTACCGCCGCCAGTTTGCGCCCGGTGCTGAACGCGACGGGCGTACTCGTGCACACGAACCTCGGCCGCGCCCCGCTGTCCGCGGCGGCCGTCACCGCCGTGGGTGTCGCCGCCGGCTACACCGACGTCGAGCTCTCCCTCGCCGACGGGCGGCGCGGTCGCCGCGGGGCCGGCGCGCTGGCCGCCCTGCGCGCCGCCGTCCCGGCG
>DASQDS010000406.1:0-2513 GCA_035634075.1 Pilimelia sp.
GTCGGCGACGGTCACCGCGAGGTGGCCGTCGTCGGCGGCGGGGTGGTCGGGCTGACCTGTGCCCTCGAGCTGGCCCGCGCCGGGTACCGGGTGCGCGTGCACACCGCCGACCCACCGGAGGCGACCACCTCCGCGGTGGCCGCGGCCATCTGTAGAAGGACCCTCCGCCCCCCGCCACTCGCGAGCTCGTGGCGGGCCCCTGCAGGAGGGCCACTCATCCGGCTGGCCGCCGACGCGGCGACCGGGGTGGCGCTGCGGCCGGGGACGGTCGTGCACCGGACCCCCGAGCCGGACCTCTGGTGGGCGCCGGGCGTGCCCGGCGTCCGTCCGGCGACCCCGGCGGAGCTGCCGGCCGGCGCGCCCGCCGGCACCCGCTGCACGCTGCCGGTGGTCGACACGGGCCGCTACCTGCCCTGGCTGGCCGCCGCCTGCGCGTCGGCCGGGGTGCAGACCGTGCCCGACCGGGTCACCGCGCTGTCCGAGGTGGCCGGGGACGTCGTCGTGGTGGCTGCGGGCCTGGCCTCGGGCCGCCTGCTCGGCGACGACTCGCTCGTCCCCGTGCAGGGGCAGGTGGTGCGGCTGGCCGACCCGGGGCTGACCGGCTGGGTGCTGGACGACCACCACCCGGACGGGCTCACCTACGTCATCCCGCGCGGGCGCGACGTGGTCTGCGGCGGCACCGCGGTGGAGGGCGCCACCGACACCGAGCCCGACCCTGCGGTCGAGGCCGCCGTGCTGGCCAGGGCGTGCGCCCTCGTCCCCGAGCTGCGGGGCACCCCCGTGCTGTCCCGCGCGGTCGGGCTGCGGCCGGGTCGGCCCACCGTCCGGTTGGAGCGGCTCGACGTCGACGGACGGCCGGTGGTCGCCTGCTACGGGCACGGCGGCGCCGGCGTCACCCTCTCGTGGGGCTGCGCCGCCGAGGTCGCCGGCCTGGTCTGACCGGGGTCATCCGGCCAGGGCTGTCAGGGCCATCGCGGCGTACAGGGCGGCCCCGTCCGGCAGCACCGCCTCGTCGAACACGACCAGGTTGGAGTGGTTGCCGGCGGCCGTCGCCGGCTCGGCTCCCGGCGGGCAGGCGCCGAGGAAGGCCATCGCGCCGGGCACCCGCTGCAGCACGTAGGCGAAGTCCTCGGCGCCCATGAGCGGCTCGCCGGCGGCCACGCTGTACTCGCGGCCGAGCAGCCCGTCCGCCGTCTCGAGCACCCGTGCCGCGACGCCGGGGTCGTTCGCGGTGACCGGGTAGCCCTCGCGGTGCACGAAGTCGACCTCCATGCCGTGCGCCGCGGCCACGTGGGTGGCCACCCGGCGCACCGAGGCGACGACGTCGGCCCGCCGCTCCGGCGACAGGGTGCGGATGGTGCCCTGCAGGAAGGCGGTGTCGGGGATGACGTTGTCGGTGGAGCCGGCCGTCATCTGCGCGACGGTGACCACCGCCGGGTCGAAGACCGGCACGCGGCGGGTGACCGCCGACTGCAGGGCCAGCACGATCTCCGCGGCGACCGGTATCGGGTCGGCGGCGGCGTGCGGCATCGAGGCGTGGCCGCCGCGGCCGCGGACGGTCACCTCCCAGTGGTCGGCGGCGGCCATCATCGGGCCGGGCCGCACGCTGACCACCCCGCTGGTCTGGTTGGCGAAGACGTGCAGCGCGAAGGCACCGGCCACCGGCGCCTCCGGGACGGCGTCCAGCAGGCCCTCCTCGAGCATGTACCGCGCCCCGTGGTAGCCCTCCTCGCCGGGCTGCAGCATGAGCACGACCTGACCGGCGAGCTCGTCCCGCCGCTCGGCCAGCAGCCGGGCCGCCGACAGCAGCATCGCCATGTGCAGGTCGTGCCCGCAGGCGTGCATGGCGCCGGGCACCTCGGAGGCGAAGGGCAGGCCGGTGTCCTCCTGCACCGGCAGCGCGTCCATGTCGGCGCGCAGCAGGTACGTGGGGCCGGGGCGGGCGCCGCGCAGCACGCCCACCACCGAGGTGGTCGACCCACCGGTCGTCACCTCCACCGGCAGCGCGGCGAGCTCGGCCAGCACCGTCGCCTGGGTCTGCGGGAGGTGCAGCCCGATCTCGGGCTGCCGGTGCAGCCGGCGGCGCAGGTCCACGGTGCGGTCGGCGTCGGCTCGGGCGGCGGCCAGCAGGTCGGCGGCGGGGATCGGCATGCCGCCCACTCTCCCGTACCCGGGCGGCTCGCTCGACCGCCCCCAGGTGACGGCGACGATCATGGACCTGTGGTGGCGACGCGCCGGACTGTCGCGGCGTGTCCCCACCCGGACTCCATGATCGTCGCGGACAGGCCGCCGGCCCCCCTGCAGGGTCCCGCCGGCCCCGTCCCGGGTCCCGCCCCGAGCTTGCGTGGGGTGGGGAGGCCGGGGTCCTTCATCGAGTGGCGGGCGGCAGGCGGCCCCGTCCAGTGCCCCGCCCGGAGCCTGCGAGGGACGGGGAGGACGGGGTCCTGTCTCAGTCGCAGGCCCACGCCGGCCGGGTGGCGTCCAGCTGCCACACCACCGCGGTCGCGGGCCCG
>DASQDS010000407.1:0-4089 GCA_035634075.1 Pilimelia sp.
CGCCGCCGGGTGATCTGCAGGGCGCGCTGTTCGAGACCGGCCCGCCGCCGCCGGCCACCGGCGGGCCCGACCCCCTGGCGGCGCTCGAGCGGGTGTACGCGGACCAGCGGGCCCGCATCGGCGCCACCGGGCAGCCGGGCCGGTTCCGCCTGCTGGTGGCCGCCGAGTCGGCGGGCGCCCTGATCGCCGCGGAAATGGGCGCCGACGGGCTGCCGTGGCGGGCCGACGTGCACGACAGGCTGCTGACGGAGCTGCTCGGCGAGCCGTCCCGGGTGGGCGGCCCACCGCGCCGGCTGGCGGAGCTGGCCCGGCAGATCGGCGCGGCGCTCGACGCCCCGCACCTGCACCCGGATTCGCCGGCCGAGGTGCTGCGGGCCTTCGCCCGCGCCGGCGTCGACCTGCCGAACACGCGCGCCTGGGTGCTGCGCCGGGTCGCGCATCCCGCGGTGCCGCTGCTGCTGGAGTACAAGGAGCTCTACCGGATCTGGACGGCGCACGGCTGGGCGTGGCGGGCCGCGTGGGTGCGCGACGGCCGCTTCCGCCCGGAGTACGTGCCGGCCGGCGTGGTGTCCGGCCGCTGGGCCACCCGGGGCGGCGGGGCGCTGCAGATCCCCAAGGTCGTCCGCCGGGCGGTGGTGGCCGACCCGGGCTGGGTTTTCGTGGTGGCCGACGCGGGGCAGCTGGAGCCGCGGGTGCTGGCGGCCGTGTCCGCCGACGCCCGGCTGGCGGCGGCCGGAGCGTCCGGCGACCTGTACGCGGCGCTGGCGGCCGACGCGTTCGCCGGCGACCGGGCGCGGGCGAAGGTGGCGCTGCTCGGCGCGATGTACGGCCAGACCGGCGGCGCCGCCGTGCCCGCGCTGGCGGCGCTGCGGCAGAGCTACCCGACCGCCTTCGAGTACGTGGAGGCGGCGGCCAGGACGGGCGAGGGCGGCGGGCTGGTGCGGTCCTGGCTCGGCCGGACGTGCCCGCCCGCCTCGGCGGGGTTCGCCGACCCGGCTGCGCTGGAGGGCTATGCGCCCCCGGATCCGGCCGACGAGGGCGAGGCCACGCGGTCCCGGGCGGCGGCGCGGTCCCGCGGGCGGTTCACCCGCAACTTCGTGATCCAGGCCACGGCGGCGGAGTGGGCGCTCGCCCTGCTGGCGGCGTTGCGGGCGGCTCTGCGCGGGTCGCCCGCCCAGCTGGTCTTCTTCCAGCACGACGAGGTGGTGGTGCACTGCCCGGCCGCGGCGGCCGCGGAGGTGGTGACCGCCGTGCACGCCGCCGCCGAGCAGGCCCGGGAGCTGCTGTTCGGCGGGACGCCGGTGCGCTTCCCGCTGGACGTGTCCATCGTGGACTGCTACGCCGACGCGGCGTGAGCCCCGCTGTTATGACCCACTGCCCGCCTGCCGTGCGACACGCGTGCGCGCGCCCGGCAGACGGGCAGTGGATTTCGCTGACCCAGCGCGGGGGTCAGGGGACCTGGTCGCCGGAGCCGGTGCGGCTCTGCGCCTGGTCCACGCCCTTGTCGATCTGGTCGCCGTACTTGTTGCCGGTGCGCTGGTCCACTTGATCACCGGCGCGCTCGATGCCCTGGTCAACCTTGTCGTCGTGCTTGCCGGCGAGATCCTTCGCCTTGTCCAAAAAGTCACTCATTGGGCTGCCTTTCTCTCGACTACCGGACTGGTTCCCCCCGGGCCGGCCGACAACCCGGCCGGCCGACGAACCGGCCGGCCGACGAACCGGCCGACGGGAGGGCCGGTCAGGGCCGGCAGATGATTTCACCGTGCGGGATGGCGAACCAGCCGTCCTCGGCGGCGGTCCACTCGCGCCAGCCCGCGGAGATCCGGTGCAGGTCCGCCTCCGTCGCCAGGCCCGCGGCCAGCGCCTGCCGGGCCATGTCCGAGCGCAGGATCCGGTCGGCCCACATGCCGCCCCACCACTGCCGGTCCGCCGGCGACGCGAAGCACCAGATGCTCGCGGTCGCCGTCACGTCGGCGAAGCCGGCCGCCCGGGCCCAGGAGAGCAGGCGGCGGCCGGCGTCCGGTTCGCCGCCGTTGGCGCGGGCGGCCCGCTGGTAGAGGGCGAGCCACTCGTCGAGCGCCGGCACGGCCGGGTGCCAGAGGAACCCGGCGTAGTCGCTGTCCCGGGCGGCGACGACGCCCCCGGGCCGGCACACCCGGCGCATCTCCCGCAGCGCGCGCACCGGATCGGCGACGTGCTGGAGCACCTGGTGCGCGTGCACGACGTCGAAGGAAGCGGCCGGCGCGTCCAGCGCGTGGACGTCCGCGACCAGGAAGTCGATGTTGGCCTGGCCGCGGGTCGCGGCCTCCGCGCGGGCCAGGGCCAGCGCGTCCTCGGTGACCTCCACGGCGGTGACCCGGCCAGGGGAGATCCGGGCCGCGAGGTCGGCGGTGATGGTGCCCGGGCCGCAGCCGATGTCCAGCAGATCGGCGCCGGGGGCCAGCTCGGGCAGCAGGTAGGCGGCCGAATTCTCGGCGGTACGCCAGCGGTGCGAGCGGAGGACCGACTCGTGGTGCCCATGCGTGTACATGGCCGTCACGCTAGCCGCGCTGTCCCATTATCCGGTAAGAAGATCTCGTATTATGGAATCAGCGGTACGGGGTCAGGCGGTCGAGCAGCGGCGGCCCGACCAGAGCGCCCACCGCCAGCACCGACACCGCGACGAACGCGCCGCGCAGGACGTACACCTCGACGGTGCCGCCGACCCGCAGCGCGATCGCGTCCGGCACGCCGATCATCCGCCAGCGCCGCCGGCCCATGGCGATCGGCCAGAGGATCGGCACGCCGGCGCTGGTGATGATGTCGCCGAGCAGGTGGACGAAGCAGCCGACGCCGACCGCGAGCCCGAGCAGCGGGTAGCCGCGACCGCCGGGCAGGGCCAGGAACGTCCCGTACGCCGCCGCGGCCGAGACCAGCGTGACGACCGCCCAGCCGACCCGCTGCGCCCAGTCCTCGAAGAGGCCGCGCAGGGCCAGCCCGAAGGTCACGAACAGCACCCCCACGACGGCCGCCGTGCCGAACCGGGCGCACGCCGCCGTCGTCACCCACCCGATGAACACCGTGAACGGCACGGTGTGGGTGAGCGTACGGTGGCCGTTCTGCCGGTCCGGGTCCTTGCTCAGCCGGGTCGCGTGGTAGACGACCAACGAGAGCTTCTCCACCACCTCGGCGACGAACAGCGAGAACACGCCGAACGTGCGGGCCACCGTCGCCCCGCCCTTGTTCGCGGTGACGCGGCCGGAGAGGTCGAGGTCGGGCAGTAGCGCGCCACCCGCGCACACGGCCGTGCCGACGGCGACGGCGAGCGCCGACTGCTCGTACCCGGCGAACGCGTCCAGCGCCCACGAGCCCGCCAACCAGCTGGCCGCGCCCGACAGCGCGTGCGAGCGCCCCATCATCTGTCCGCCTCCCCGTGCTGGCGACACTCTGCCAACGCGGCGGCACGGGGGCAACGACCGACACTCCGGTGTGGAGTGTCTCAGGTCACCGCCGGGGCGAAGCTGCCCATGATCATGTCGAAGTTGACCACGTTGACCCGCCAGTCGAACCGCCGGGTCGCCCAACCCACCGCGTAGGCGTGCCGGTCCGACGCCACGAACCACACCGTCCGCGCCTGCATCCCCGCGCCGGCGCCCGCATACGTGTAGTCCCACTCGGCGCCGGCCCGGTAGCGCGGCACCCGGTCCAGCCGCACCCGGGCGTACCCCGGCAGCGCCGCGCGCAGCCGGGCCTCCTCCCGCCGGCAGCCGGTCAGCGGGTCCGTCCCGGGCCGCCGGGACGGGTCCACACTGAGCACCCGCACGCCCTCCGGATCCCGAAAGCAGGTCGCCGCCCCGGCGCGGAAGTAGGCCCAGCCGTCCGGCACCGCGACGCCGAAGCCGGCCGGGTCACGGTGGAACGACCAACCGTCGAAGAGCCGGTACCCGTTCCGGGCCACCTTCGTCGCCCCGGCCAGCGGTGTCGTACCCCTGCTCCCGGCCGGGGTGGCCCCGCAGGCCAGTGCGGCCATCGCGCCGGCCGCGGACGGGACGGCGCCGCCGGTCGGGCCCCGCGCGGAGGCCACGGAACCGCCGCCCGCGCCGGCGTCCG
>DASQDS010000408.1:0-5146 GCA_035634075.1 Pilimelia sp.
GGACTCCGGCACGGCCTGACGATCGGCAGCCCGGTGGCCATCCGGATCGGCAACAGCGAGTGGCCCAAGTTGGAGACCGTGATGGCCGCCGACCCGGTCGACCCCGCCGAGTTGGAGGGGTTGGCGCGCAACGCCCCGCTGACCCGGCCCCGGCCCGGCCACGCGGACCTGGCCGGCATGCAGAAGTACGGCCACACCGACGCGCGCCCGATTCTCGAGCGGGCCAGCGCCCGGGAGACCGCCGCCCGGGTCGCCGTCGGCACCGTCGCCCGCGAGCTGCTCCGCCAGGCCCTCGGCGTGGACATCGTCTCGCACGTCATCGAGCTGGGCTCG
The DNA here is from genome assembly GCA_035634075.1 of Pilimelia sp. Taxonomy (GTDB): domain Bacteria; phylum Actinomycetota; class Actinomycetes; order Mycobacteriales; family Micromonosporaceae; genus DASQDS01. The sequence continues at coordinate 334 of DASQDS010000408.1, forward strand.
GTGGCCGCCAAGGCCGGCCTGGTGCCGCGTCCCGAGGACGCGCAGCGGGTGGACGCCGACCCGCTGCGCTGCCTGGACCCGGAGGCCAGCGCCCGGATGGTCGCGGAGGTGGACGCCGCGAAGCGCGACGCGGACACGCTCGGCGGCATCGTGGAGGTGGTCGCCTACGGGCTCCCGCCGGGGCTCGGCAGCCACGTCCAGTGGGACCGCAAGCTGGACGCCCGCCTCGCCACCGCGCTCATGTCCATCCAGGCGATCAAGGGCGTCGAGATCGGCGACGCGTTCACCCAGGCCCGGTCCCGCGGCTCGGTGGCGCACGACGAGATCATCCCGACGGCGACCGGCGTGCGCCGGGTGACCGACCGCGCCGGTGGCCTGGAGGGCGGCATGACCACCGGGGAGCCGCTGCGCGTGCGGGCGGCGATGAAGCCGATCTCCTCGCTCAACCGCGCGCTGTCCACCGTGGACGTGACGACCGGCGAACCGGCCACCGCGATCAACCAGCGGTCCGACGTGTGCGCGGTGCCGGCCGCCGCGATCGTCGCCGAGGCGATGGTCGCGCTGGTGCTCGCGGAGGCCGCCGCGGAGAAGTTCGGCGGCGACTCGGTCGCCGAGATCCGCCGCAACGTGGCGGGCTACCTGGACAACCTGGTCATCCGATGAGCCCGGTCTGCGTGCTGGTGGGTGCGCCCGGCGCCGGCAAGACCAGCACCGGCGAGGCGCTCGCGGCGGCGCTGGGGGTGCCGTTCCGCGACACCGACGCGGACATCGAGGCCGCCGCCGGCAAGCCCATCCCGGACATTTTCCTGTACGACGGCGAGCCGCACTTCCGGGAGCTGGAACGCGCTGCCGTGGCGGCGGCCCTGGCCTCCTTCGACGGCGTGCTGGCGCTGGGCGGCGGCGCGATCCTGGCGCCGGAGACCCGGGCCGCCCTGGCCGGCCACCCGGTCGTCTACCTGTCGGTGGAGCTGGCCGAGGCCGTCAAGCGGGTCGGGCTGGGCGCGGGCCGACCGCTGCTGGCGATCAACCCACGCGCCACCCTGAAGTTCCTGCTCGACCAGCGCCGGCCGCTCTACGCCGAGGTGGCGACCCGCACCGTGGCCACCGACGGCCGGACGCCCGCGGAGGTGGCCGAGGAGATCCTCGCCGGGCTCACGACCGGCTAGCGATCTCGTCCAGCAGCGCCGTCAGCCGCGCCGGCTCGCTGAACATCGGCCAGTGCCCGGTCGGCAGGCCCACGATGTCCGCCTTGGCGAGCAGCGCGAAGTAGGGGTGGCCGGCGGCGATCATCGCCCGCACCTGGTCCACCGGGAACGTGCACGCGACCAGCGTGGCCGGCACGGCGAACGGGTCCCCCGCGCGGTGCACCGGCTGCGCCATCGAGGCCAGCGGGTGCGGCGTGCTGCGCCGGCGCAGCATGGCCAGCGTGTCGGCGTCCAACCCGGCCAGGTTGGCCGGGTCGGTGCCGGGGTCCCAGGCGGGTGGCGGCACCAGCCCCCGCTCGTCGACGCCCGCCCTGGTCCGCTCCTGCTCCGGCGCCTCGAGCATGTCCAGCTGCGCCGTCCCGTCGGGCAGCGGGCCGCTGTCGACGTACACCACGCGGGCCAGCCGGTGGGGGATCCGGTCGGCGGCCGCCGAGGCGGCGACCCCGCCGTAGCTGTGCCCGACCAGCACGACGTCGGTCAGCTCCTCCGCCTCGATCAGCGCCGCGATGTCGGTGGCGTGCGCGTCGAGGTCCACGCCGGGCCCCGCCAGGTGCGCGCGGTCCGCCACGCCGGTCAACGTCAGCGGGTGGACGTCGTGCCCGGCGGCCCGCAGCCCCGCCGTGACGTCCCGCCACGCCCACGCGCCGAGCCACGTCCCGGGTACCAGTACCACGGCTGCCATGTCGTCCTCCTCGTCGTCGTACTTCCGCATCTGCACCCTTGACGCTACGGTCAAATCCGGGCGACCTCCGTCCGGGTTAAGCCGGTCAGCCGAAGGGAGTGGCCCGTGTCACATCCGGCCGCCCGGGTGCTCGCCATGCTGGAGCTGCTGCAGGCCCACCACCGGCTCGGCGGCCGCGAGCTGGCCCGGCGGCTGGGCGTGGACGAGCGCACGGTCCGGCGGTACGCGACCACGCTGGTCGACCTCGGCGTGCCGGTCGTCGCCCACCGCGGGCGGTACGGGGGCTACCGGCTGCTGCCCGGCTACAAGCTGCCCCCACTGATGCTGACCGACGAGGAGGCCGTCGCCGTGGTGCTCGGCCTCGCCGCCGCCGAGCGCCTCGGCCTGTCGGCGACAGCCCCCGCCACCTCGGCCGCGCTGGCGAAGATCGGCCGGGTGCTCCCGGCGGCGCTGGGGGAGCGGCTCGCCGCCGTCACCGAGACCCTGGGCTTCACGCTGCGCCGGCGGGAGGCCACGCCCGCCGCCACGGACACGCTCCTCGCGCTGGGTGCGGCCACCCGCGACCGGCGGCCGGTCACGCTGTCGTACCGGTCGTTCGCCGGCGCCGAGTCCGTCCGCCGCCTGGACCCGTACGGGCTGGTGTTCCACGCCGGCCGGTGGTACGCCACCGGCCACGACCACCGCAGCGGCGAACTGCGCACCTTCCGCCTGGACCGGGTGACGGCGGTGGCGCCCGCGCCGGGGGAGTTCACCGCGCCGCCGCCGGACTTCGACGCCGTCGGGCATGTCACCCGCTCGCTCGCCCGGGTCCCGTACGCCTGGCGGGTGGAGGTCGTCCTGGAGACCGACCTGGCACAGGCCCGCGCCCGGGTCCCGGCGACGGTCGGCGAACTCGCCGAGACCGACGGCGGGGTCCTGCTGCGCACCAGCGCCGAGCACCTGGACGGGATGGCCCAGATGCTGGCCGGCCTGGGCTGGCCGTTCACCGTGCGCTCGCCCGACGAGCTTCGCGCCGCGGTCGCCGCGTACGCCGCCCGCCTGGCCGGGTGGGCCACCCGCTGACTCCGCCCGCCGCCCCGCCCGGTCCCCGCGCCCCGCCCGGTCCCCGCGCCGCGACCGGCGGGGGCGGTGACGTCCTGTCGAGCTGAGAGCGTCGGCGCTCTCAGCCAGCCGGCAGCCGGCCCGATTCGCCGGCGGGCGGCGGCGTGAGTCGTCTGTGCTCTCACCTCAACAGGCGCCCGCCGACGGCACACCCGCCGCGGCGGGCCGGGAACCGACGCCCGGCTGGGGCCGGGGTCAGAGCCGGGCGGCCTGCAGGGGCGCCGCGGCGCGGGCCAGGAGCTCGCGCACGTTGGGCTCGGTGGTGAGCTCGCGCGCCGCCGGCAGGGAGAGCCAGCGCAGCTCGGCCGCCGGGTTCTCCGGCCGGGCGGCGTCGGGCTGCGCGGTGGCCAGCACGTAGCGCAGGTCGGCGTGCTCGTGGGCCGGTTCGGCACCCGCGGCGTTGACCGGCACGACCGCCAGCTGGACGGGGGCGTCGCCCGGCCACGCCACCAGGTCCGGCAGGCCGGTCTCCTCGGCCGCCTCCCGCAGCGCCACGGCCAGCGGGTCGGCCTCGCCCGGGTCGGCGTGCCCGCCGACCTGCAACCACGCCCGCTGGCGGGGGTGCCAGCGGAGCAGTACACGGCCCGTCGGCGGGTGCACGACCAGGGCCGAGACCGTGACGTGCAGCGGCGTGTCACGGTCCCACGGCCGGCCGGCGTGCAGCAGGGCCCGCGCGCGGGCCAGGTCGGCGGCCTCGGCGACGGTCCGCGGCTCGTAGGCGTCCAGCGCGGCGGCCAGGGCGGCGAAGGTCTCGGTCACCCGCTCCACCGTAGTCACTCACCGGCCCCGCCCCCACGCGCCGGGCCCGATCACGGACAGCGCCGCCGGCAGCAGCACGCCCCGGACCAGGGTGGCGTCGATGAGGACGGCGACGGCCATGCCGACGCCCAGCATCTTGTACTCGATCGCGGACAGGCCGATGAACACGCTGAAGACGGCGGTCATGATGACCGCGGCGGCGGTCACCACCCCGGCACTGGCGGCCACCCCGCCGACGATCGCCGCCCGGGCGTCCGCGCCGGCGGCGAGGCGTTCGCGGATCCGGCTCAGGACGAAGATGTGGTAATCCATGCCGAGGCCGAACAGCAGCACGAAGACGAACAGGGGCAGCCAGCTCACGATGCCGCCGTACGCGGTGAAGCCGAGCGGCCCGGCCAGGTGGCCGTCCTGGAAGACCCAGGTGAGGACGCCGTACGCCGCACCGACGGTCAGCAGGTTCAGCACGATGGAGGCGGCGGCGACCGCCGGCGACCGGAACACCAGCGCCAGCGCGCCGAACGCGAGCAGCAGCACGAAGCCGAAGACCAGCGGTGTACGGCTGGTCAGCCGGGCGGTGAAGTCGGCGGCGAAGGCCGTCCGGCCGGCGACCGCGTACTGAATCCCGGCCACCCGGCCCAGCGTCGCGGGCAGCTCCCGCGACCGCAGCGCCGACAGCGCCCGCGTGGAGGTGGGGTCGGTGCCCGTCCCCGCCAGCGGGACGCGCAGCTCGAGCGCGGCGCCGACCGGCGCCACGGTGATCGGCCCGGCCACGCCGTCGCCGGGTTCGGCGGCCCGCCGGCGCAGCTCCTCGATGGCCGCCCGCACCTGCGGGCCGTCCACCGGGCGGCCGGCGGCGCTCCAGACGACCACCCGGGCGGGGGTCGGTGCGCCCGGGAACGCCCGCGCCATCCGCAGGGCGGCCGCTACGGTCGGCTCGCCGGGCGGCAGGCTGTCGGTGACGGCGGCGTCCTGCGCGCGCATCCCCAGCGCCGGCACCGCCATGGCGGTGAGCAGCAGCGCCCCGCCCAACCCCCAGGCCAGCGGGCGGCGGACCACCGACCGGGCG
>DASQDS010000409.1:0-8441 GCA_035634075.1 Pilimelia sp.
CGGCCCGGGCGTTCGCCACGTGCGCGGCCTCCAGCTCGTCGACCAGGCGGCGCAGCGCCGCGACGGCGGCCAGCCCGGTCGCCGGCTCGCGCCCCTCGACGGCGGGCGCTAATTCCAGCAACGACGTCATGCCTGTCAGTCTGAGCTGACGCCGCGCGGCTGTCAACCCTGACTGACGTCCGCCGGGCTCACGCGCGATCCGCCGCCCCGGTGCGGGGCGCCTCCCCCTCGTGCCGCAGCCACAGCACGCCCATCGGCGGCAGCCGCAACGCGGCCGACGCCGGCAACCCGTGCGACCCGATCGGCTCGGCGTGCGCGGCGCCGAGGTTGCCCACCCCGGAGCCGCCGTAGACCGTCGCGTCCGTGTTCAGCACCTCGGTCCAGGTGCCGGCCTGGGGCAACCCCACCCGGTAGTCGTGCGGCACGCCGGCGAAGTTCGCCACGCACACCAGCATCGACCCGTCCGGCGCGAGCCGCGCGAACGCCAGCACGTTGAGGGCCGCATCCGCGGAGCTCAGCCAGCGGAACCCCGCGGGCGTCACGTCCTGCGTCCACAGTGCCGGCTCGGCGCGGTAGGTGGCGTTCAGATCCCGGACCAGCCGCTGGACGCCCGCCCGGGCGGGGTCGGCCAGAAGTGACCAGTTCAGCCCGTTGGCCTCGCTCCACTCCCGCTCGTCGCCGAGTTCACAGCCCATGAAGATGAGCTGCTTACCGGGGAACGCCCACTGGAACGCCAGCAGCGCCCGGGTGTTGGCCAGCTTCTGCCAGGTGTCCCCCGGCATCTTGCCGACCAGCGAGCCCTTCCCGTGCACGACCTCGTCATGGCTGATCGGCAGCAGGAAATTCTCACTCCACGCGTACACCGTGGCGAACGTCATCTGGTCGTGGTGGAACTGCCGGTGCACGGGCTCCTTGCTCAGGTAGAGGAGCGTGTCGTGCATCCACCCCATGTTCCACTTGAAGCCGAAGCCGAGGCCGCCGGCGTCGGTCGGCCGGGTCACCCCCGGCCACGCCGTCGACTCCTCGGCGATCATCACCACACCGGGGTACAGCTTGTAGACGGTCGCGTTGGTTTCCTGGAGGAACGCGATGGCCTCCACGTTTTCCCGGCCGCCGTACTGGTTCGGGGTCCACTGCCCGTCCTGCCGCGAGTAGTCCAGGTAGAGCATCGACGCCACGCCGTCGACGCGCAGCCCGTCCACGTGGAACTGCTCGCACCAGTAGAGCGCGTTCGCGACCAGGAAGTTGCGCACCTCGGGCCGGCCGTAGTCGAAGATGAGGCTGCCCCAGTCCGGGTGCTCGCCGCGGCGGGGGTCCGGGTGCTCGTACAGCGGCGCGCCGTCGAAGCGGGCAAGCGCCCACTCGTCGGTGGCGAAGTGCGCCGGCACCCAGTCCAGCAGCACCCCGACGCCGGCCTGGTGCAGCCGGTCCACCAGGTAGCGGAAGTCGTCCGGCTGGCCCAGCCGGGCGGTGGGCGCGTAGTAGCTGGTCACGTGGTAGCCCCACGAGCCGCCGTACGGGTGTTCCATCACCGGCAGGAACTCGACGTGGGTGAAGCCGACGTCGGACACGTACCCGGTCAGCTCGTCGGCCAGCTGGCGGTAGTCCCGCCCGGGGCGCCACGAGCCGAGGTGGACCTCGTACACGCTCATCGGCTCGGCGTGCGGGCGCCGCCGCTCCCGCGCCGACATCCACTCCGCGTCGCCCCACTCGTACCGGCTGCGGTAGACGACGGAGGCGGTCGCGGGCGGCGGTTCGGCGTACCCGGCCATCGGGTCGGCCTTGTCCCGCCACTCACCGGCCCGGGTGAGGATCCGGAACTTGTACTTCTGGCCGGCGCTCGCGCCGGGCACGAACACCTCCCACACCCCGCTGCCGCCGAGCGAGCGCATCGGCCAGCCCTCGTGTGCGCCCCAACCCGACACGTCACCCCACCCGGCCGGGTCGCCGACCAGCCGCACACCCCGCGCGTTGGGCGCCCACACGGCGAACGCGACGCCGGCCACCCCGCCGGACTCGCCGACCCGGGCGCCGAGGACCGTCCACAGCCGCTCGTGCCGACCTTCGGCGATGAGGTGCAGGTCCATCTCGCCGAGGGAGGGTGGGTGGCGGTACGGGTCGTCGCACTCCCGGCCGTCCACCGCGATCCGGTAGTCGGCGACCTTGCCGGGCACGGTGGCCTCGAACACGCCGTCCGGGTGCGTGCGGGTCATCGGGTGGCGGGTCCCGCCCACGACGAGCGCCACCTCGGCGGCGCCGCGGCGCATGGTGCGCACGACCGTCTGCCCGGCACCGGCCGGGTGCGCCCCCAGCAGAGCGTGCGGGTCGTGGTCCTGCCCGGCGATGAGCTGGTCCAGCCGGCCGTTCATGTGCCGGCCCCGCCGCGCGGGTGCACGGTGACCGGGTCCACCGGCAGGTGCCCGCTGGTACGCGCCACCTCGTTCACGCGCTGAACACTAGTCCATGTCGTGATCGACACAGCCGGGATCCGACCCGTTCTCGGCACCGGAATGCACGTCCAGCTGGATTTGTCCCGGCCCTGCCGGCACGTAGCATGACGGGATGCCTCCCCAGAGCTACCTTTCCGCACCCTGGACGGATCAGCTGGTTATCTGGCTGGGGCTGGCCGGCTCCCTGGTTTCCGCGGTGGTGGCGGTGCTCACCCTCTTCGGCGTTCGCCAGTTGCGGCTCTCGCAGCGCCAAGCCGACGCGCGGCGGGTGTTGGCGGTGTGGGGTCCGATCGGGCCGACGGGCGCCTGCGGCGTCAAGGTGATCAACAGTTCCGACACCAACTTCCGAGGGCTGGTGACGGTCACGTGCTCGGCACCGTCCGGAAGCGTCGCACGGGTGAATTCGGTTCCGTTCGAGCCGAATTCCTCATGGACGAGCGACTCCACAATGATCCACGAAATCATTGACCACGACCCCGCGCATAGCCAGCGGGGTGGACGGCCCCGACCGGCGAACCACGACGGCGAAATCCACCCCGTCCAGGTCACCTACAGCGACGGGCGGCGGTACTGGCTCCAGCGGGAGGGGACCGTCGAGCGTCTCGACAGACTGGTGATCTGGGCGGAACGTACCCGGGCCGACACGATCGGCAGCTACCTGGGCCGCCGGAGTCCCTTCCTCCGGCAGACGAGCGTCCGGGTCAAGGTGGTGCGCTTCTCCCGCACGGAACACCTGGAACACGCGGTGCGCCAGCTCGCCGCCGAGGGCGGCACGGAGGATGGCACAGATCTCCCGGACATCGTCGTCGGACCGCACGACTGGATCGGCGGGGTCGCCGACAGCCGCTGGGTCGAGCCCTTGCCGCTGAATCAGCAGGACCAGGCCCGCTTCCACCCGGCCTCGGTGGCGGCCCTCCACGACGACGGCAGGCTCGTCGCCGTCCCCTACGTCTTCGACACGGTCGCGCTGATCCGCAACAACCGGCTCGCGGGCAGGGGCCCGATGCCGAGCACGCTGCCGGAGGTCATCGCCTCGGGCCAGCAGGCCGTCGCGGGCCGCCGGGTCACCGCCGGTTCGGCGCTCGCCATGCAGGTGGGCCAACCGAACTCGCACGGCGAGGCCGGCGATCCGTACCACATGTGGCCGTTGTTCTCGAGCGCGGGTGGGTCGTTCTTCGGGCTGCGCCGCCCGACCGCCAGCGAGGCCGCCCCGGGTGCGCCGGACAGTTTCGACGATCTCCAGACGTGGCGGGGCGACTTCATCGAGGCGTTCGCCCAGCTCGCGGCACTGGGCTGCGGTCCGGGCGGCCGCGGCGTGCTCGACCCGCGGACAGGGCGGACGGAAGCGATCGATGCCTTCCTCGACCAGCGCGCCCCGTACCTGATCTGCTCATCGCGCGCCCTGAAGAGGATCAACCAGAAAGGCATGGACGTCACGGTCGCGCCGGTGCCCCCGCTGGGCCCGCACCCGGCGGTGCCCATGGTCTCGGTGTACGGGTTCTTCATCTACCGCTGTGCGCCCAACATGCCGGCGGCGAGGGATGTGCTCACCCAGTACCTCGCCAGCACCGAGGCGGGGGTGGACCTGCAGCGCTTCCAGCCCCTCGTGCCCGTACAGCGCGCCGCCATGGGCCGGGTGGGCGACGCCGACCGGCGGCTCGCGCCGTACGTCGAGCAGAGCCGGCACGGCTTGATCATGCCGTCGTACCCCGAGATGCGCCAGGCGTGGAACCTTCTGGGCCTGGCGGAATACCGGATCCTCGCCGGCGACGGCGACCCGCGAACGATCGCGGGGAGCACCGCCGACGCCGGCTGGGAGCTGCTGAGCGCGGCCCGTCAACCGTCACGGTGACGGTTGCGGCGGCCGGGTGAGCTGCCCGGCGGTCAGCGCCCGCGCGGCGGTGTAGACGCCGACGTACTCCTGGGCCGGCCGGTGCCACGAGAAGTCCGCCCGCATGCCGGTGCGCTGCAGCTGCCGCCAGGTGGGCCGGGCGTCGTACACGGCCCGGGCGCGCCGGATGCAGGAGAGCATCGCCGCCGTGGTGTACTCGCTGAACTTGAAACCCGTGCCGACCGTCGCGGGCGGATCGTGCGCCTCGACGGAGTCGTCCAGGCCGCCCGTGGCCCGCACAATCGGCACCGTGCCGTATCGCAGGCTGTAGAGCTGCGTGAGCCCGCTGGGTTCCTCGTACGAGGGCATGAGGAACATGTCGGAACCCGCGATGACCTTGTGGGCGAGCCCCTCGTCGTATCCGATCCGCACGCCGACCCGGTCGGGGTACCGCTCGGCGAGTGCCCGCAGCGTCGCCTCGTAGCGGGCCTGGCCGGTGCCGAGGACGACGAGCGCGAAGCCGGCCTCGACGATCGCGTCGACCGCCGTGCTGACCAGGTCGAACCCCTTGTGGTCGACGAGCCGCGACACCATGCCCAGCACCGGGTCGGTTGTTGTCGAGGGCAGCCCGAACTGGCTGAGCAGGTCGGCGCGGCACAGGCCCTTGCCGGTCAGGTCGTCGGCGTCGTACGGCGCCTGGATGTGCCGGTCCGACTCCGGGCTCCACTCGGTGTAATCCGCGCCGTTGAGGATCCCGACCAGCCGCTCGCGCCGGAGGGCGAGCACCCCGTCGAGGCCGTGGCCCCGCTCGGGTGTCTGGATCTCGCGTGCGTACCGTCGGCTCACCGTCGTGAGGTAGTCGGCGTGGACCAACCCGCCCTTGAGGTAGTTGATGTCGCCGTAGTACTCGAGGTGGTCGATCTGGTGCAGCGCCTCGGGCAACCCGACCCGGGCCAGCACGTCCGGGCCGAACTGTCCGTGGTAGCCCAGGTTGTGCACGGTGAGAACGCATCGGACGGCCCGCAGCGCCGGGTCGTCGGCGTAGCTGGTCCGCAGCAGCACCGGCACCAGCGCCGCCTGCCAGTCGTGGCAATGGATGACGTCCGGCGGCCAGACCCCCTTGGCGATCTCCACGGCGACCCGGCACAGCTCGGCGTACCGCTGCGGGTTGTCGGGGTAGTCGCCGGCGGCGGTCCCGTAGAGGTGCTCGCGGTCGAAGTACTCCGGGTCCTCGACGAGGAAGTACTCGACGCCGTCGCGCTCCGCGCCCAGCACGGCGGGGAACCGCAGCCGGCTGCCGAGCCCGATGCTCATGCTGGGCACGACGGTCCGCGGTGTTACGCGGGCGGACTCGATGGCGCCGCGCGAGCGCGGCAGCACGACCGCGACGTCGTGGCCCAGTTTTACCAGCGCCTTGGGCAGCCCGGCGAGGACGTCGGCCAGCCCGCCCGTCTTCGCGAAGGGGAGGCCCTCGGATGCGACAAACAGAATCCGCACGCCGCTGCGCGCTCCTTCCTCCCGGACCGCCGCGCCGGGCAGCCGGTCGAGGCTGGTGAGCCACAGCCTATTACGGCCGTCGGCCGCTCCGCGGCTCGGTGCCGATGGCCGGATCAAATCGGCGGGCCGGCAACCAACCGGCCCGTTCCACTCGCGCGCGGGCGGTCCGGTCGTTAGCGTCGTGACATGGCTCCCAAGGTCCTCGCGATCGTGCTCGCCGGCGGTGAGGGCAAGCGGCTGATGCCCTTGACGGCGGACAGGGCGAAGCCCGGCGTACCGTTCGGCGGCATCTACCGCATCATCGACTTCGTGCTGTCCAATCTCGCCAACTCCGGCTACCTCAAAATCGTCGTGTTGACGCAGTACAAGTCGCACTCGTTGGACCGGCACATCACCAAGACCTGGCGCATGTCCACGCTGCTCGGCAACTACGTGGCGCCCGTCCCGGCGCAGCAGCGGCTGGGGCCGCGCTGGTTCGCCGGCTCGGCGGACGCCATCCACCAGAGCCTGAATCTGATCAACGACGAGCAGCCCGACTACGTGATCGTCTTCGGCGCGGACCACATCTACCGGATGGACGCGTCCCAGATGGTGCAGGAACACATCGACTCGGGCGCGGCGGTGACGGTGGCCGCGATCCGCCAGCCACTGTCCCAGGCGGACCAGTTCGGCGTCATCGAGGTGGCCGAGGACGGCAAGCGCATCCGCGCGTTCCGGGAGAAGCCCAAGGACGCCGTCGGCCTGGCCGACAGCCCGGACGAGATCTACGCGTCGATGGGCAACTACGTGTTCACCACGCAGGCGCTCTACGAGGCGGTGCGACGCGACGCGAAGGACCCGGACAGCAAACACGACATGGGCGGCAACATCATCCCCATGCTCGTGGAGCGCGGCGAGGCCACCGTGTACGACTTCAAGAACAACGTCGTGCCGGGCACCACCGACCGGGACCGCGGGTACTGGCGCGACGTCGGCTCGCTGGATTCCTTCTACGACGCCCACATGGACCTGATCTCGATCCATCCCGTCTTCAACCTCTACAACTTCAAGTGGCCCATCTACACCGACCATCCCCCGTGGCCGCCGGCGAAGTTCGTGCACGGCTGGCAGGAGCGGGTGGGGCGGGCGGTCGGCTCGATGGTCTCGCCCGGCGCGGTGGTCTCCGGCTCGCTCGTGGAGAATTCGGTGCTCTCCCCCAACGTCACCGTCCACTCGTGGGCGCACGTGGCCGGCTCGGTGCTCATGGAGGGCGTGGACGTCGGCCGGCACGCGGTGGTCCGCAACGCCATCATCGACAAGAACGTGCTCATCCCCGAGGGCACCGAGATCGGCATGGACCTCGAACGCGACCGCGCGCGGTACACCGTTTCCGACAATGGCATTGTGGTGATCGGCAAGGACCAACGCATCGAGCCGTGAGCCACACCCTGCCGTAAGGAGCGTCGCCGCATGTCCGCCCACCCCCGCGCCGGCCAGCCCGCCGAGTCGTCCGACCTGATCGACGTGGCGCGGGTGCTGACCGCGTACTACACCGGGCACCCGGACGCCGGCGAGCCCGCCCAGCAGGTGGCGTTCGGCACCTCCGGCCACCGCGGGTCGAGCCTGCGGACGGCGTTCAACGAGGACCACATCGCCGCGATCAGCCAGGCGATCTGCGAGTACCGGGCCGGCCAGGGCACGGACGGGCCGGTCTTCCTCGGCCGCGACCCGCACGCGCTCTCCGAGCCGGCCGCGATCACGGCGCTGGAGGTGTTCGCCGCCAACGGGGTGCGCGTGCTCGTGGACAGCCGGGACGGCTACACGCCCACGCCGGCGCTGTCCCGGGCGATCCTCACGCACAACCGCGGCCGCTCCGGCGGGCTCGCCGACGGCGTCGTGGTCACCCCCTCGCACAACCCGCCCGAGGACGGCGGGTTCAAGTACAACCCGCCGCACGGCGGCCCGGCCGACAGCGACGCGACGCGGTGGATCCAGGACCGGGCGAACGCGCTGCTGGCCGCCGGCGGCAAGGAGGTGCGGCGGATCCCGTACGCGCGGGCGCGGGCGGCCGACACCACCGGGACGTACGACTTCCTGGGCGGGTACGTCGACGACCTGCCCTCGGTGGTCGACGTCGCGGCGATCCGGGGGGCCGGCGTGCGGATCGGCGCGGACCCGCTGGGCGGGGCCAGCGTGGCCTACTGGGCGGAGATCGCCGACCGGCACGGGCTCGACCTGACCGTGGTGAACCCGCACGTCGACCCCACCTGGCGGTTCATGACGCTGGACTGGGACGGCAAGATCCGGACGGACTGCTCCTCGCGGGACGCGATGGCGTCGCTGATCGAACGCCGGTCGGCGTACCAGGTTTCCACCGGCAACGACGCCGACGCCGACCGGCACGGCATCGTGACGCCGGACGCCGGCCTGCTGAACCCCAACCACTACCTGGCCGTGGCGATCTCGTACCTCTTCGCCGGCCGCACCGGCTGGCCCGCCGACGCCGCCATCGGCAAGACGCTGGTGTCGTCCTCCATGATCGACCGGGTGGCCGCGGACCTCGGCCGCCGGCTGGTGGAGGTGCCCGTCGGCTTCAAGTGGTTCGTGCCGGGGCTGCTGGACGGCTCGGTCGGCTTCGGCGGGGAGGAGAGCGCGGGCGCGTCGTTCCTGCGCCACGACGGCAG
>DASQDS010000410.1:0-6474 GCA_035634075.1 Pilimelia sp.
TAGCCGCTGCCGTTACCGGACCAGCCCTCCTCGGGCCTCGGACCCGTGTCGGGCACTCGGGCCCGACCGGCCGCGGAATTGGAATCGCCGTACGAGCTCATTACTCACACCCTGCCGTCGCGACGGCCGCCCTTGGCGGCACCGCCGGTCCTTCGTGAGAGACACTCCGACCACGTGCGCCTGCGGCTGGCACACCACTCAGCAGTACGGGCCTGGGGCGCGCGGGGATCACCGGGCGATCTCCCGCCGCCGCCCGGCCCCGCCGGCACCGGATTCGTCGGTCGCCAGGCCGTCGCGGCCCAGCAGGTACTGCTCCACGAGGTGGTTCCACCCACACGCGCGGCACACCTCGACGACGTACACCTGAAACTCACGCAGTGTCATCGCCAGCACCGGCAGCTCCGCGACCCGGCGGGCCTGGCCGGCGGACTGCTTCAGCTCGTCGCCGTATATGTAGTGCACGTTGGTGAGGTTTTCCCGCCGGCAGACCGGACACCGCAGGTCGGTCGGCTCCCCGTGGAAACGGGCGGCGTTCTTCAGGTAGGGCGACGCGTCGCACACCTCGTAGGTGCCCACGCGGCCCGAGAAGACCTCCCGCAGCAGCGCACGCCGCTGGAGCGAGTAGTCCACCACCTGGCGCTGCGTACGCATGCGGAGAAGGGTACGCGGTCAGCGCGGGAGTGGCGACCATCGTCACGATGCGTGCGCACACGCATCCGGTCGGCCGACTTGCGAACGCCAGGCCGCGGGCCTACGGTGGCGATGTATCGGGACGATACATCGGGGTGGTTAACCGGCGGCGACACGGAGTGAACTGCCGTGCGCCGGCGAGGTAAGGAGGCGGTGCGCGATGCTAGAGCTCGCCATCCTCGGCCTCCTGCAGGAGTCCCCGATGCACGGCTACGAGCTCCGTAAGGAGCTGGCCACCAAGCTCGGGGCCATCCGCGCCGCGATCAGCTACGGCACCCTCTACCCGACCCTGCGCCGGCTCCAGGCCGCCGGGTGGATCACCGAGGCGGGCGAGTCGGCCCCGACCGCGGAGGAGGTGCCGCCCCTCACCAGCCGCCGCGGCCGCGTCGTCTACAAGATCACGGCGGAGGGGAAGGAGCGCTTCGCGGAGCTGCTCGCCCAAGCGGGGCCCGAGACGTTCGACGACCCGGGTTTCGGCGTGCACTTCGCCTTCTTCTCCCGCACCGACCGCGCCACCCGGCTGCGCATTCTGGAGGGCCGCCGGCGGCGGGTGGAGGAGCGCCGCGAGGGCCTGCGCGACGTGCTCGGCCGCGCCGCCGAGCGGCTGGACGCGTACACCCTCGAACTGCAACGCCACGGCCTCGACGCCTGCGAGCGCGAGGTCCGCTGGTTGGAGGAGCTCATCGCCAACGAGCGATCCGGCCGCTCGCCCCGCACCGGGGACAGCGCCACCGGACACCCCCCGCCCGAGGAATCCCCGGGTCGGCCGTCATGACGAAAGTGTCAGTCAAGAAATGAGGAGGCACACGATGGGCTCCGTTCGCGTCGCCATCGTCGGCGTCGGTAACTGCGCCTCGTCCCTTGTCCAGGGCGTGGAGTATTACCGCGACGCCGACCCGAACGACCGCGTCCCGGGTCTCATGCACGTCAGGTTCGGCGACTACCACGTATCCGACGTGGAATTCGTGGCCGCCTTCGACGTGGATGCAAAGAAGGTCGGCCGGGATCTCGGCGAGGCCATCGTGGCCAGCGAGAACAACACCATCAAGCTGTGCGACGTGCCGCCGACGGGCGTCATCGTGCAGCGTGGTCCGACGTTCGACGGGCTGGGACAGTACTACCGGGAGATCGTGCAGGAATCCGACGAGGCGCCGGTGGACGTGGCGCAGGCGCTGCGCGACGCACAGGTCGACGTGGTCGTCGCCTACCTGCCGGTGGGTTCCGAGGACGCCGACCGCTACTACGCCCAGGCCGCGATCGACGCTGGGTGCGCCTTCGTCAACGCGCTGCCGGTTTTCATCGCATCCGACCCGGTATGGGCGAAGAAGTTCACCGACGCCGGGCTGCCGATCGTCGGCGACGACATCAAGTCGCAGGTGGGCGCCACGATCGTGCACCGGGCGCTCGCGAAGCTCTTCGAGGACCGGGGGGTCGAGCTGCTGCGCACCTACCAGCTCAACTTCGGCGGCAACATGGACTTCATGAACATGCTGGAGCGCACCCGGCTGATCTCGAAGAAGGTCTCCAAGACCCAGTCGGTGACCTCGCAGATCCCGCATGACATGACCAAGGGCGACGTGCACATCGGGCCGTCCGACCACGTGCCGTGGCTGGACGACCGCAAGTGGGCGTACATCCGGCTGGAGGGCCGCTCGTTCGGTGACGTCCCGCTCAGCGCGGAGCTGAAGCTCGAGGTCTGGGACTCACCGAACTCCGCCGGCGTGATCATCGACGCCGTCCGCGCCGCGAAGATCGCCCTCGACCGGGGCATCGGCGGGCCCATCCTGTCTGCGTCGAGCTACTTCATGAAGTCCCCGCCGGAGCAGTACTCGGACCACGACGCCCACGAGGCCGTCGAGCGGTTCATCCGGGGAGAGATCGAGCGCTGAGCTCACCAACGTGATGCGGGGCCGGGCCGACCATGGGCCCGGCCCCGCACGCCGTCCCGGCCGCGCCTCGATCACCCGTTCAGGGACGGCCCTTCAGCCCGGGTCCGATCATCCGACCGGCGCCGCGCGGAGCGAAACGGTGACCGATTCCGCTCATGACGGAGGGTGTTCTTAAGATTACCGTGCGGCTATCGTCGGATGGAGCCGCCGCCCCGCGGCCGCGTCCTCAGCAGTTGAAAGGGGTTCGCAATGCGTGCCCGAGCCGCACTCCTCGCCGCCGTCCTCCTCGCGGCGGTCCTCACGCCCGCGTCGCCCGCCCGTGCCGCCAGTCCGGTTCTGATGATCACGAGGATCTACTACGATTCCCCCGGCACGGACACCCGGACCAACGCCAGCCGCAACGCCGAGTACGTCCTGCTGAAGAACACCACCCGCGCGCGCATCAACCTGAACCGGTGGACCGTGCGCGACCGCGCCAACCACGTCTACACCTTCGGCGCCTCGTACCTGGCCGCCGGCGCCACCGTCGTGCTGCGCACCGGCGGCGGCACGAACACCGCCGCCACCAGGTTCTGGAACTCCGGCAACTACATCTGGAACAACGACACGGACACGGCGTACCTCCGCAGCCCGGCCGGGACGGCCGTCGACTCCTGCGCGTCCAACTCGACCCGGGTGGACTACACCGCCTGCTGAACCACCTCCCACGACCGCCGGCGCCCGGCCCGGGGCGCCGGCGGTCGACATTTCGCGACCCGTGTCAGCTCCAGGCCCGCCGCATTGCGACGCCGCCCTCGAGCTCGAGCAGGAACGACTTGCGCGGCAGCCCGCCCCCGAAGCCGACCAGCTTGCCGCCGGCGCCGACCACCCGGTGGCAGGGCACGACCACGGCGTGCGGGTTGCGGTGGCACGCCACCCCGACGGCGCGCGCCGCCCCCGCGTCACCGACCGCGGCCGCCACCTGCCCGTACGTGCGCGTCTCGCCGTAGGGGATGCGCCGCAGCTCCGCCCACACCGCCCGCTCGAAGGCGCTGCCCCCGCGCACCGACAGCGGCAGCGCGAACGCCAGCAGCTCGCCGGCGAAGTAGGCCCGCAGCTGGTCGGCCACCGCGGCCAGCACCGGATCGTCACCGGCCGGCGACGGATCATCCGGTACGCCGTCGGCGGCGGTCACCGGCGGGAAGCGCACCGCGCACACGCCGCCGTCGTCCGCGGCCACCGCGAGCTCGCCGACGGGGGTGGTGACCCGGTTCCAGCGCACCCGCCCATTCTCCACCGCCCGGCGTGGCCGCGGCAGCCCGGCGCGGCGGACCGTGGAGTGCCCGCTTGGCCGGCAGGTGGCGTGGCGCGGCGTCGCTACCCTCAGCCTGGAGAAACCGGGGAGGGGTAACCACCGTGAGCAGTGCGACCGTGATCTTCCTGGTGATCGGCGGCCTCGGGGTCGCGATCCTGGCGGTCGCCCTCGTCGGCGGGGAGCTGCTGCACTTCGGCCACCCGGACGTCGACGGACCCGTCCCGCTGGAGGCGGCGGCGGGCTTCGCGGGCGCGTTCGGCTTCGCCGGTGCGATCGCCAGCGAACTGCTCGGCGCCGAGTCGGCGGGGGCGATCGCGGCGGCCGGCGGCGCCGGGGCGGCCGCGGCGCTGCCGACGGCGTACCTCGCGCTGCGCCTGTCCCGCGCGGCGCGCGGGATGCGGACGGACGCGACGCCGACCCGGGCGGACCTCGTCGGCACGCTCGGCGTCGTCGTCTCGCCCATCCCGGCGGGCGGTTACGGCCAGGTCCGGGTGCGCATCGGCGGCCAGCCCGTGCAGCTCAACGCCCGCGCGAGCCTCCCCATCCCCCGCGGCGCCTCGATCTTCGTGGTCGAAGCCCCCTCGGACACCAGCGTCGTCGTGGAACAAACCCATCCCCTCACCGGAAGGGCGGTCTGATGACCCCTCTGCTCATCGCCATCGGCGGTGCAGTCCTTCTCTTCTTCCTCCTCGTGCTGTTCGTGCTGTCGCGGATCAAGGTGGCCGGCCCCAACGAGGCGTTCATCATCACCGGCCGCAAGGGCCGCACCACCCAGTCCGCCGACGGTTCCCGCTCCACCGACCTGAGTGGACAGAAGGTCGTCATGGGTGCGTCGGTGTTCGTCCTGCCGGTCGTGCAGAAGCTCCAGGTGCTCGACCTGTCCAGCCGGCGCATCGACGTGGGGATCAAGGGCGCGGTGTCCAAGCAGGGGATCCGGGCGGAGCTGCACGGCGTGGCGATCGTCAAGGTGGGCGGCACCGAGGACGCGATCCGCGCCGCCGCGCAGCGTTTCCTGCACCAGCAGGCCGAGATCGAGGACTTCACGCGGGAGGTGCTGGCCGGCGCGCTGCGGTCCATTGTGGGCCGGCTCACCATCGAGGAGATCATCCGGGACCGCGCCGCGTTCGCCAACGCGGTCGCGGAGGAGGCCGAGCACTCGATGACCAACCAGGGCCTGGTGCTGGACACCTTCCAGCTCCAGGACATCCTGGCCGAGGGCTCGTACCTGCAGGATCTGGGCCGGCCCGAGGCGGCCCGCGTGCTCAAGGACGCGGCCATCGCCGAGGCCCGCGCGCGCCAGGCGGCCGAGCAGGAGCGGCTGCTCGCCGAGGAAGCCATCGCGGAGGCGCAGCGCAACCTGTCGCTCAAGCAGGCCGGCATCCAGGCCGAGATCGACGCGGCGAAGGCGCGGTCCGCCGCCGCCGGGCCGCTCGCCCAGGCGGAGCGGGACCAGTCCATCCTCGCCGAGCAGCAGAAGGTGGCGGAGCGCAACGCGGAGCTGAAGCAGCGCCAGCTCGACACCGAGGTGCGCAAGCCGGCGGACGCGGCGCGGTACAAGGTGGAGCAGGAGGCGGAGGCGTCCCGGGCCGCCGCGGTGCTGCACGCGGACGCGCAGCGGCAGGCGACGATCGCGGCCGCGCAGGCCGCCGCCGAGCAGGCCCGGCTCACCGGTGAAGGCGAGCGGGCCCGACGCGCCGCGCTGGCCGACGCGAACGCCATCGAGGGCGCCAAGGAGGGCGAGGCCGAGCAGCGGCGGCGTACCGCGATCGCCGACGCCGTCGAGCGGGAGGGCCAGGCGGAGGCCGCGGCCATCCTCGCCCGCGGGCAGGCGGAGGCCGAGGCGATGGCCCGAAAGGCAGAGGCCTTCGCCGCGTACGGCGAGGCGGCCGTACTCGACCTGCTGGTGAAGGTGCTGCCGGAGGTCGTGTCGGCCGCGGCGGCGCCGATGGGGGCGATCGACAAGATGACCGTCATCTCGACCGACGGCGCCACCTCGCTGACCAGGTCGGTCGCCGGCAACGTCGCGCAGGGCCTGCAGCTCGGCAGCGACCTCACCGGGATCGACCTGGCCGGGCTGCTCGCCAAGCTGGCCACCCAGCGGGACGGGCGCGCCGTCGACGGCAAGGCGGTCGACTCGGCGCCGGTGACCTGACCGCACGCCGGCCCCGGAGCCGGGCCCACGCGGCCCGGCCCGGGCCGGGCCGGGCCGGGCCGGTCAGCCTGCCCGGGTCAGCGTCGTCTCGTAGAGGGCGGTGCGTTGGACGAGCGTCCCGCCGGTGCAGGCGTACGTCGCCGGGTCGTCGCCGGCCACGAACGGCGTGGGGGAGCCGGACCGCCGGCCGTCGACGAACACGGTGGCGCTCGCCCGCGAGCGCACCGCCCGGAACGACAGCGTCCCGTCGCGCGCCGCGAAGCCGTAGGTCACGACCCCCGCCACGACCAGCCGGACCGTCCGCCCACCGGTGCGCCCCTCGAACGCCGTGCCGGGCGGGTAGCTGGTGGTACCGGTGCCGTCGGCGGCGTACACGGTGCTGGCGCCCGCGCCGCCGGTGAAGGTCACCGTCCCGACGCCGGCGACGGGTACGTCCTCGCGGTGGGAAT
>DASQDS010000411.1:0-1973 GCA_035634075.1 Pilimelia sp.
GAGCGTCCAGATTGGCCGTCGGCTCGTCACAGATCAACAGCGGCGCGTCCCGGTAGAACGCCCGCGCCGCCGCCAGCGCGCAGAACGAGGTGTAGTCGGCGAAGTACAGCCCCCGCTCGTAGAGGTGGTTGAGGGCGAACGCGATCGTGCTCAGCGCCCCCACCCCCGTGCTGATCGCGTACGCCGCCGCGCCGCCCACCGCCAGCGCCATCCGGCCCGTCGCCAGCAGCCACAGCAGCACGGCGTACGTCAGCACCAACGCCACCCCGCCCAGGGCGCGCCCGGCCAGGTTGGTGCGCACCTGGGCGCCCGACAGGCGGACCTGCTCCCGGGTGGACACGTCGAGCAGCCGGCGCACCTCCGCCAACAGGTACCCGCGCAGGTTGAACGCCCGCAGCTCGGGCCCGGCGTCCCGGTCGGCGAGCAGGTCGGAGAGCATCCACTTGCGGCGGGCGATGGTGAACAGGGTGAGCTGCTGCTTGTAGCCCAGCCGCGCCGAGCGCACCGCCGCCCACCCGTTGGGCAGGACGGCGAGCACGAGCAGCGGCAGCAGCACCGGGTGCAGGACGGCCAGCACACCGGCGGTGGCCACCACCCCGACGGCGGCCGTGCCCAGCTCGATCGCGTGGTCGACCAGCCGCTGCGCCGAGTCGATCCCCCGGTCCCGGGCCCGCTCCATCGCATCGCGCCACTTGGCGTCGTCGAAGCTGGCCAGGTCCACCCGGGTCGTCAGCTCCAGCAGGCGCAGCTCCGCGGCCCGGCTCACCCGCGGGCTGAGCCGGCCCTGCGCCGCCGTGGCGCCGGCATCCAGCAGGGTGCGGGCCGCGACCGCGGCGGCCATGACCAGCAGCGACGGTACGGCGGCGCGCAGCCGCTCGGGTGTCGGCGCGCTGCGCAGCAGCCCATCGAGCACCCCGGCGACGTTGACCAGCGTCACGGCGCTGGCGACCCCCGCGCCGAGGTGCAGCAGCGTCACGGCCAGCGTGGCCGCCGGGCTGGTCTGCCAGGCGAGGCGCCACGCGTCGCGCAGCAAAGCCGGCAGGCGCACCAGCATGCGCGCGAAGGTGGCGTTGGCGGCCTCGGCGGTGCCGGTCAGCCAGTACGGCACTTCCATCTCGGCGCCGAGCTGCGCGGCGACCCGCCCGGTCGCGTCGTCGGCCGCCGGCCCCGTGGCTGGCTCGGTCATGGCGGCCGGGGTGTCGACTCGGTCATGGGCGCAGCATGGCCCGCAGGCGCTCGGCCTGGTGCTCCCACCGCCACTCGGCCTCCACCCAGCGCCGGCCGGCCCGGCCCATCCGGCTGGCCTGCTCCGGGTCGAGCAGCAGGTCGGCGACCCGGTCGGCAACCGCGTCGGCGACCCGGCCGGACACCACGAACCCCGTCTCACCGTCGCGGACGGCGTCGGGCGCACCGCCGGAATCCCCCGCCACGACCGGCAGCCCGGTGGCCGACGCCTCCAGGAAGACGATGCCGAGGCCCTCCACGTCCAGGCCGCGCCGGCGCGTCCGGCACGGCATCGCGAACACGTCGCCGGCGGCGAAATGGGCCGGCACCTCCTCCCACGGCACCTCGCCGGTCAGCACCACGTCACCGGTCAGCCCGCCCTCCCGCGCCAGCCGCTCCAGCTCCGGCCGGTACGGCCCGGTGCCGACGAGCAGCAGCGCGGCACCGGGCACCCGCCGCTGAATGGCCGGCAGCGCCCGGATCAGCGTGTCCTGCCCCTTGCGGGCGACGAGCCGCGACACGCACACCACGACGGGCCGGCCGGTGAGGCCGTGCCGGGCGCGCACCGC
This sequence comes from Pilimelia sp., assembly GCA_035634075.1. GTDB lineage: Bacteria > Actinomycetota > Actinomycetes > Mycobacteriales > Micromonosporaceae > DASQDS01. The sequence goes on from DASQDS010000411.1 coordinate 1,794, forward strand.
CGCACCGTCCACGCCCGGGTGGTACGCGTCGGGGTCCACCCCCGGCGCGAGCTGGCGCACCACCGTGCCGGGCGGCAACGCACCGGCCAGCCGCTGGCGCGTGTACTCCCCCAGGTAGGTCACCACGTCGGCGTCCCGCCCGATGCGCCGCAGCAGGCGCCGCGCGCCGGGCAGGGCCGC
>DASQDS010000412.1:0-2375 GCA_035634075.1 Pilimelia sp.
CGCCGGCGGGACCGGCGCGGCCGCCTTGCCCTCCGGGCAGGTCGGACAAGCCCTACGAACGGCTGGCGTGGCCCTTCGGCGGGAGTATGTAATGTTCTTCGCGTCGTGCCACCGGCCGTGGCACCGACGGGCGGACACGCCCGATGGTTCCAGACTCCGCGCTCCCGGTGTGGCCGGCACCGGGGAAGGTGGGAGGGCGTAGCGGTGGCTGCCCAAGATCAGATGGACGCGCCGGTGGCGATCTCCCGGCATCGCCGGGCGCCCGCCGACGGGTCTACGGGCCGGCCGGCCGACCGCGGCCCGGTGGACCGCCGGCAGCCGGGGAGCCACCCGTCGGACCGCCGCCGGCCGGGTGAGCGCCGACCGGCCGGCCGCCGCCCGGCGCCGCAGGTCCGGCTGCCCGAGCCCCGTCGCCGTTCGGTGCTGCGCATCCGGGATTGGCGGGTGCGCACCAAGCTCGCCGTCGTGCTCGTGGTGCCGTCGCTGGCGCTGCTGATGGTGGCCGGCGTGCAGATCCGTACGCTCGTCGACGAGGCGACCCGGCTGGGCGACTTCGCCGCGCAGGTCGAGCTGACCGACCGGGTGTCGGCCCTGGTGCACGAGGTGCAGGCCGAGCGGGACCGCACCGTGGGCGAGCTGGCCGAGTTCGAGGCGGGGGAGCGCCCCGGCGATCCGGGGCAGCTGTCCGCTCAGCTGCGGAGCCAGCGGGCCGCGGTGGACCGGGCCGCGGCCGCCGTCCGGGCACGGGGCGGCGACGTGGCCGGCGACACCGCCTGGCGGGCGGCGTACGGCCGGGCCGTGGCGCGGCTGGACGGCCTGCGCTCGGTCCGCGACGGCGTGGCCGACGGCCGCCTGCCGCGCCGGGCCGCGCACGACGTGTACGGGCGCACGGTCGACGCCCTCCTCGCGCTGATGGCCGCCCCCGCGCCGGGCGCCGGCAATGCCGACCTGGACCGGCTGCGCGCCGGGTACGTCGAGCTGTCCCGGACGAAGGAGGTCGGTTCCCAGCTGCGGGCCAGCATCTTCGCCGTCGCCGCCGCCCAGGGCTTCGCCCCCGGCGACTACATCGAGATCGCTGACCTGCGGGCGCAGCAGCTCGCGGCGGTGGTCCGCTTCCGCAGCGTGGCGTCCGCCAGTCAGATCGACCAGTACGACCAGGTGCTGGCCGGCCGGGCGCTGGAGCTCACCGGCCAGCTCGAACAAGCCGTGATCGACAGCGCCGGCCGGTCGGACTTCCGGCTCGACGCGCCGAACTGGTGGGCCGCCAGCACCGCGCAGCACGATCTCGTCCGCAAGGCCGAGGCCGCGCTGCTCGCCGACGCGGCGACGCGGGCCGCGCAGCGCAGCGCTGACCAGTGGAGCCGCACCTGGCTGGTGGTCGGCGGTATCGCCGGCGCACTGCTGATCGCCTTGATCATCTCGATCGCGATCGGCCGGTCGATGGCCCGCTCGCTGCGCGTGCTGCGCCGGGAGGCGCTGACCGTGGCCCAGGTCGAGCTGCCGCAGGTGCTGGACCAGCTCAGCGACATCCGCCGGCGGACGCCGGACATCGAGGTCCGGCCGCCGTCGGTGCGGTCGGCCGACGAGATCGGCGAGGTGGCCGACGCCTTCACGGCCGTGCACAGCAGCGCGGTGTCCCTCGCCATCGAGCAGGCGGCCATGCGGCGCAACGTCAACACGATGTTCATCAACCTCGCCCGCCGCAGCCAGGTCCTGGTGGAGCGCCAACTGGAGCTGCTGGACGATCTGGAACGCGAAGAGCAGGACCCGGACCTGCTGGAGAACCTGTTCAAGCTCGACCACCTCGCCGCGCGCATGCGCCGCAACGACGAGAGCCTGCTGGTCCTCGCCGGCAACGACAACGCGCGCCGGTGGAGCGCGCCGGTCGCGCCGTCGGCGGCCGTGCTGGCGGCCATCGCGGAGATCGAGCAGTACACCCGGGTCCGGCACACCGCCGACGACTCGCTCTTCGTCGTCGGGCACGCCGTCGCGGACCTCGTCCACCTGCTCGCCGAGCTGCTCGAGAACGCGACGATCTTCTCCCCGCCCGGGACGACGGTCGAGGTCGTCGGCCGGGTCCAGGGCGGCCGGGTGCTGATCGAGATCGCCGACGAGGGCATGGGCATGTCGGAGCGGGCGCTGGAGGAGGCCAACGCGTTGCTGGCCGAGCCGCCGGCCGCCGACGTCGCCGCCTCGGAGCGGATGGGCCTGTTCGTGGTGAGCCACCTCGCCGCCCGGCACGGCGTGAGCGTCCACCTGCGCCCGGCGGCGCAGGGGCTGGTCGCCTAGGTGTCGCTGCCGTCGAGCCTGCTCGCCCCGCCGCCGGAGGAGGCGCCGGACGGCCCGCCGGCCCCGGCGGCCGACACCGCACCGGT
>DASQDS010000413.1:0-7410 GCA_035634075.1 Pilimelia sp.
GCCAGCAGCCGCAGCACCGGGTCGCCGGCCGCCAGGCGTACCCCCGCGGCGATCTGGCCGGGCACGCCCCGCAGCGCCCGCGCGGCGCCGCCCGCGCCGGACCTGCGCGCCGGCTCCACCATCAGGACGGCGTGGGCGGCGAGGCTGACGGCCGCGAGGCCGGCCGCGACGAGCGCCGGCACGGAGAACGGGGACAGCAGGCCGCCGTGGGCGCCGTCGAACGCGCGCGGCAGCCAGCCGCCCAGGGTGGCCGCCACGCCGAGGCCGAGCGCCTCCACCGCCCAGCCGCGGGAGATGCCGGTGCGCAGCGACGCGGCCGGATCGGTGGCGCGGGCGGCGTCCACGTACCAGGCCTCGAGCGGCCCGGTGCCCAGCGCGCGGGCGATGGCGGAGAGCACCGACGCGGCGGCGAACTGCCACCAGCTCTGGGCCAGCGCCAGCCCGGTGAAGGAGGCGGCCGACGCGGCGCAGGACAGCAGCATCGTGGCCCGCCGGCCCAGCCGGTCCGCCAGCCCGCCGGTGGGCAGCTCCAGGGCGATGACGGTCGCCGAGTAGAGCGCGATCAGCCAGCCGGTGGCGCCCAGGCTCAGGCCGCGGTCGGCGTACAGCAGCAGTTGTACGGGGAAGACGAGCCCGACGGTGAACCAGCGCAGGGCGCTGAGCGCCAAGTACCGGCGCTGGGCCGCGCGGGCGGTGAGCGTCACAGCGGCACCTCCGTGAAGGGCAGGAGCTGCCCGTGGACCCGGACGTGGCCCACCGGCTCGGCGGCGTCGGCCGGGGGCGGCGGGTCGTCCGCGAAGCGGGTGAAGACGGCCGCCAGCTCCTCGACCAGCGCGGCGAGCTGGGAGGGCGTCAGCCGCAGCAGGTAGTCGTAGATGCCGGCGGCCTCCTGCCAACGCGGGTCGATGCCGTCGCGGACCGCGTACCACCGCTGCCACGTCTCCACCGCGGCCAGCACCTGCCGGCGCTCCATGGCCTCGCTGATCTCGCGGCCCGCCGGGTCGGCGGCGAAGGCCGCCCGGCTCCAGCTCGTCATCCGGTGGGTGGCGCGCCACCGGCGGTCGCGCCGGTTCGGCTGCTCCGGGTCCTCCTCGACGAAGCCGAACCGGGCGAGCTGGCGCAGGTGGTAGCTGGTCGAGCCGCTGGACTCGCCGAGCCGGCGGGCGAGCTGCGAGGCGGTCGCCGGGCCGTCGTAGCGCAGCAGGCCCAGCATCTTGCTGCGGGTGGGGTGGGTGACGGCCCGGAGGGTCTCGACGTCGGTGACGTTCCGCTGCACCATGCCCCGACAGTAGACCGCAAAGGTTACTTTGCAAATACTTCTTTGCAATCTGCCGTGGTGCACCATGGGAGTGTGTTGACTGTCGATCTCGCCGCCCGCCTGCGGGCCGCCGGCCTGGCCTGGCGGCCCGCCCCGGGTGACCGCTTCGCCGTCCCCGACCGCGGCCTGGACGAGGAGGTCTTCGTGCTGAGCAACATGGTCATCGAGGTCCACGACCTGCCGGACGGCGAGGTGATCGGCTTCAACGGCACGACCGAGTGGGCGCTCGACGACGTCGAGAAGGACGAGGCCGTCTGGCTGCCCCGCGAGGACCAGCTCCGGGAGCTGCTCGGCGGCGCGTTCCACGCGCTGGAACGCGCCGCCGGGGGCTACCTGGTCCGGGTGGCGGTGGTCGGCCGGCCGGCACAGTTCCGCGCCGCCGAGGCCGCCGACGCGTACGCCCAGGCGCTCCTGCACCTGATCGAGGCGTCCCGTTGAGCTATCGCAACCTGATCACGTTGCCGGTGAAGAGCCGCGCCTGCTCGGACGCCAGGTAGGCGATCACCCGCCCGACCTCGTCGGGCGAGGCGACGTGCACGTGGTCGCCGCTGTTGGCGACGAACTCGCGTACCGAGTCGGTCACCCAGCCGGTGTCGGTCACCGGGGGATGGACCACGTTGGCCGTGATGCCCAGGCCCGCCAGCTCGACGCCCGCGGACAGCGTGTAGTTGACCTGCGCGGCCTTGGCGGCGCCGTAGGAGACCTCCTCGGGGAAGCCGCCCTCGCCGCCGGAGGTGAGCCCGATGATCCGGCCCCAGGTGGCGCCCCGCTCGGCGTGCCGCCGGGCGAACTCGGCAATCAGCAACGCCGGTGCCATCGTGTCCACCGCGAACTGCTGCGACCACGTCGCGGCGGTGACCGGCTGGAGCGACCGCCCGTGCCGGTCGGTGGACACGGGCTTGAACGTGTCCGCCACCCACCCGGTCGCGTTGTTGACCAGGATGTCCACCGGGCCGAGCTCCCGTTCGGCGGCATCGAACAGCGGCGCCGCCGCGCCCGGGTCGCGCAGGTCCGCCTCGACGGCCACCGCGCGGCCACCGCGCTCGCGGATCCGCTCCACGACCCAGTCGGCATCCGCGAGGCGGCTGGTCCGGTACGCCTCGGGGACGCCGGGGTCGGCGGCGTCCCGGACCCGCCAGTACGCGCACAGGACGGCGCACCCGTCGTCGGCGAGGGCCAGCGCCGTGCCCGCCCCGATGCCGTGGTTCGCGCCGGTGACGAGCGCGACGTGCGGCGTCTGGGTCGGTGTTCTGTCGTCGGCCATCGGCGCAGTCTCCGCCCCGGACGCGGGCCGATCAACCGGATTTCGTCGGTGCGGGCTGGTATGACGGGACCATGTTCGAGGAGCTGTTCCCGATCCTGTCGACGCCGGACCTGCCCCGCGCCCTGGTGTTCTACCGCGACACCCTGGGCGGCACTGTGACCTACCAGTTCCCGCCGGACGGGCCGCCCGGCTACGTCGGGCTGTCGCTCGGCGGCTCGCACCTGGGCATCGGCCAGCAGGACCAGCCGGGCACGCTGGTCAACGACCGGGTCACGCTGTGGGTCTACGCGAGCGACTGCGACGCCGCCGTCGACCGGCTGCGCGCCGCCGGCGTCCCGGTGCTTCAGGAGCCGGCCGACCAGCCGTGGGGCGAGCGGATGGCGACGGTCGCCGACCCGGACGGCAACCGGGTCATCGTGGCCTCCCGCGCCGCGGCCTGAGACCGCCCGAGCCCCGTCACCGCTCCTCGGGCACCGCCGCGATCAGCCCGGCGAGGCCGGCGGCGTCCAGCAGGTCGGCCGGCCGGACCGTGACGCCCTCCCGCACGTAGTGGAACGCCGCCCGGACCCGGTCGACCGGCACGCCGGCGAGGTCGGCCCAGGCGAGCCGGTACGCGGCCAGCTGCACCGCCGCGGCGGAGGCGTCCGCCGGGCCGGGCCGGCGGCCGGTCTTCCAGTCCACCACGTCGAAGCGGCCGGCCGGGTCGGCGAAGACGGCGTCCATCCTGCCCCGCACCACCACCCCCCCGATGACGGTGGCGAACGGCACCTCCACCTCCACCGGCGTGCGGTCGGCCCATTCGCTGGCCAGGAACCGCTCCTGCAGCTCCGCCAGCGCGTCGTCGCCCGCCGCGTCCTCGTCGGCCGCACCCGGCAGAGAATCCACGTCGAGCAGCCGCACCGCGCCGAACCGCTGCTCCAGCCAGGCGTGGAAGGCGGTGCCCCGGCGCGCGTACGGGTCCGGGCGGGACGGCAACGGCCGGCGCAGCGAGCGGGCCAGCCCCTGCGGGTCGCGGCGCAGCGCGACGAGCTGGGAGACGGACAGGTGCCCGGGCAGCGCGACCGGCAGCGGCCCGTCACGGTGCGCCCGCTCGGCCCGCTCGGCGAGCAGGAGCCCGGCCTCGTGCTGCCACCGGGCCGCCTCGTCGAGGGCCGCGTCAACCGCTGGCTCCGCACGGAGGAACTCGCGTACCAGCGCCGCCGCCTCCGCCAGCGCCGGCCGGCGCCCGCCCAGCGGGTCGGCCGGCCACTGCGCCCGGGCCACCTCGGCGGCCGTCGGATTTTCCGCATCCCGCTCCGGCGGCGGCGCCCAGGCGTCCACCACGCCGGCGCCCGCCACGCAGCGCTCGTACACCTCCTGCAGGAACGGCGACGGGCCACGCGGCCGGCGCACGCCGTCGCCCCACCAGTGCCCGGAGCACAGCAGCAGCCGGCGCGGCCGGGTCACCCCGACGTACGCCAACCGCCGTTCCTCCCGCTCGTCGTGCCGGCGCCACTGCTCGGTGAAGTCGGCCAGCGCCTGGCTGACCCCCTTGGCGTCGGCGGCGCCGGCCAGCGACAGCCGGGGCAGGCCGCCCGCGTCGCCGCGCAGCGGGAACGGCAGCACGCCGACGCCCTTGAGGTAGTGGTCGGAGCCGCGCACGGCGCCCGGCCACACGCCGGCCGACAGGCCGGCCACCGCCACGACGTCCCACTCGAGGCCCTTGGCGGCGTGCGCGGTGAGGATCTGCACCGCCCCCTCGACCACGTCCACCTCGCCGGGCGAGAGCCCCCGCTCCTCGGTCTCTGCGGCGGCCAGGTACGCCAGGAAGGCCGACAGCGTGGCGCCCTCGGCCTCGCCGGCGAACCGGGCGGCCACGTTGCCGAGCGCGTCCAGGTGCCCGCGCGCCAGGCCCGCGTCGCCCGCCTGGCCGGCCCGCACGGCCACCTCCACGTCCAGCCCGATCGTGCGCTCCACGTCGGAGACCAGGTCCGGCAGGGGCTGGTCCAGGCGGTGCCGCAGCAGCGCCAGCTCCAGGCCGTACGCCCGCAGCCGGGCGAAACCCTCCGCCGAGTACGCCTGCGCCGGACCCAGGTCTGCCAGCGCCTCCACCAGCGTCGCCTCGTCCAGGCGGTCCGGCGCGATCTCCGGCTCGCCGCCGGGTGGATCGGCCCCACCGGAGCCGGCCCGGGGCAGTTGCCGACGGGCCGCCGCGATCGCCCGGGCCCGCCGGTGCAGGGCGACCAGGTCCCGGGGGCCGATCCGCCAGCGCGCCCCGGTCAGCAGCCGCAGCAGCGCCGCCCCGTCGGTGGGGTCGGCGAGCACCCGCAGCGTGCACACCACGTCGCGGACCTCGGGGGTGTCCAGCAGGCCGCCGAGGCCGACCACCTCGACCGGCACGCCGCGGGCCCGCAGCGCGGCCTCGATGGGCGCGATCTGGCTCCGGGTGCGCACCAGGACCGCCGTCGTGGGCCGCAGCTCCACCGGGATCTGCGCCGGCGGGGTGCCGGGTTCCCCGGCGGCGGACCGCCAGGCGGCCAGCACGCTGTCCGCGATCCAGTCCGCCTCGTCGGCGTACGTCGGCAGGAGCGCGCAGTGCACGGTGGCGGCCTGCACCCCGCGGGCCGTCCGGCCGCCGACCGGCGAGGGCACCCGGGCCGCCGCGGTCAGCTCGGCGACCCGGGCGCCGGTGGCCCGCAGCGGCGCCGACAGCTCGTTCGCCACGGAGAGGATCTCGGGGCGGTTGCGCCAGCTCGTGGTCAGCGTCAGGGCGTGCGCCGGCCGGCCGTCGGCGCGGCGGAACTCCTCGGGGAACCTGTCCAGCGTGCCGGCGCTGGCGCCGCGCCAGCCGTAGATCGCCTGGCACGGGTCGCCGACGGCGGTGACCGGGTGGCCGCCGGCGAACAGCGCGGAGAGCAGCACCACCTGGGCGTGGCTGGTGTCCTGATACTCGTCCAGGAGCACGATGCGGAACCTGTCCCGCTCGATCGCCCCGACCTCGGGATGGTCCCGGGCGACCCGGGCCGCGCGGGCCAGCTGGTCACCGAAATCCAGCGCCTCCAGCTGGTCCTTGCGCCGGGCGTACGCCCGGACCAGGGGCAGCAGGGCGAGCCGGGCCTGCTGGCGGGCCAGCGCGTTCGCCACGTCGGCGTACACCCGGCCGGGCCGCCCGCGCACGTCGGCGTAGAACCTGCCCGTCCAGGTGGCCAGCTCGTCGGGGGTGACCAGGTGCTCCGCGAGCTCGGCGGCGAGCGCCCGCACGTCCTGCGTGACGGTGGCCGGCGAGCGGTCCACGTCGGTCATGTCGCCGTCGTACGCGCGCACCAGCGTGTCCACCAGCTGCCAGCAGGTGGCCTCGGTGAGCAGCCGGGCCGCCGGCTCGTACCCGGCACGCAGACCGTGCTCGGTCACGATCCGGGCGGCGTACGAGTGGTAGGTGGCCACCGTCGGCTCGCCGCCCAGCACGTCGTCCTCCGGGTGGCGGCTGTCCCGGCCCAGCCGCCGCACCAGCTGCCCCAGCCGGGTGCGCACGCGGTGGGCCAGCTCGCCGGCGGCCTTGCGGGTGAACGTGAGCCCGAGGATCTGCTCCGGCCGGGCGTACCCGTTCGCGACGAGCCAGACCACCCGCGCCGCCATCGTCTCGGTCTTGCCCGACCCGGCGCCCGCGACCACCAGCAGCGGCTCCACCGGCGCGGAGATGATCGCACCCTGCTCCTCGGTGGGCCGGTGCAGGCGCAGCAGGTGGGCCAGCTCCCGGGGCGTGAACCGGGGCCCGGCGTCGGGGACGACCCGCGGCGCCTCGGCGGCCGCGAACAGGGCCGGCTGCTCGATCATTCGCCCGCCCTCGGCGCACGCGGTGCCGGCGCGGCGGCCGGGGTGGGCGGCGGCTCGACCACCTGGCGACCCTTGCCGGACACCGGGCAGCTCGCCTGCACCGGGCAGACCCGGCAGCGCGAATTCGCCATCGCGGCGAACGTCGACGCCGCCATCGTCTGCGCCGTCCGGTGCACCATCTCGCGCGCCCAGGCCGGGTCGCCCGCCTCGGCGACCGGCGGCTGCGCCTGCTCCTTGGCGTCCTTGGTGTCGCCGCCGAGCTGGACCAGCGCCGCGCCGCCGGACTCCACCCCGAACTCCGCGAAGGCGCCGGCCTCCACCGCCGCCTGATAGGCACCGAGCTGCGGGTGCTCGGCCAGCTCCGGACCGCTGACCGAGGTCGTCTTGCCGGTCTTCAGGTCGACCACCACCAGCCGGCCGTGCTCGTCCACCTCCAGCCGGTCCACCCGGCCGGTCAGCTCCACCGGCTGGCCGCCGCCGTCGGTCAGCCGGACCGCGAACTCCCGCTCGATCGCCACCAGCCGCCGCGGGTTGGTGGCCAGCCAGCGCAGCAGCTTGTCCACCATGGCCTCGGCGCGCGCCCGCTCCCGGCCCGCCAGCCAGCGCGCGGCCAGCTCGATCGCGTCGAACCGCCCGGCCACGTAGTCCAGCAGCGCCGCCCGGTCCGCGCTGGCGTCGTCGGCCAGCATCGCGGCGGCGTGCACCAGGTTGCCCACCCCCTGCGCGGCGCTGGCCGGCGCGCTGCCGCCGTGGCGTTCGAGCAGCCAGCGCAGGCTGCACCGCAGCGCGCTCTCCATGGTGGACGGGGTCACCTTGACCGCCTCGTCCTCGTCGAACAGCGGCCGGTCGTCGGAGAGCGGCCGCAGGCCCCACCACTCGTCCGGGTGCGCCCCGGGCACGCCGGCGGCGGCGAGGCGGGCCAGCTCGGCCGCCGCCGCGCGCTTGCGGGCGTCGGGCGAGGCCGGGTCGCCCGCCTCGGCGACCGGCGGCTGCGCCTGCTCCTTGGCGTCCTTGG
>DASQDS010000414.1:0-15458 GCA_035634075.1 Pilimelia sp.
GCCGGCGCATTTGCCGCGGCCGCGGCCGCCGCGGTGCGCCGCGCGGTGAGCAGCGGGTCGGGCCGCAGAAGCAGGAGGAGTACGCCGGCGGCGAGCGCGAACGCGATCGTGCTGAAGACGAACGGCCCGGCCAGCGGCGACAGCCCGAACCCGCGGACGGCGTCCCCGGCGAGGCCGGCGAAGTTCGGCGCCGCGACCGCCCCGATCGTGGTCGCCCAGACGATGAGCGAGAGGTCCCGGCCGCGCCGGGCCGGGGCGGCGAGATCCACGGCGGTGAACCGGGACTGCAGGCTGGCGGTCGTCCCGCCACCGAAGATCAGCATGCCGGCGAAGAGCAGCGCGACCGAGCCGGTGGTGGCGGCGAGCACGATGAGGACGCCGCCGGCGCCGCCGACGGCGTACGCGAAGACCAGGCCGGCCCGGCGACCCCGGGCGGCCATCAGCCGGCTGACCGGGATGGCGAGCAGCGCGGCACCGACCACCGCGCAGCTCTGCACGACCCCGGAGACGCCCGTGCCGGCCAGCCGGGCGGCGAGCAGCGCGCCCACGGACATCCCGATCGTGACGCCGATGCCGCCGAGGATCTGGGTGAGGAACAACAGCCGCAGGGTCCTGCGCTGGATGCCGGCGGTGTCGGTCGCGGGCATCGCGCCGGCGGGTGTGGTCGTGGTGCTCATGCGCGCCTCCGGGATCGGCCGTGCGTGGCTACCGGCCGTCCCACCGAACCCCACCCACCGGCTCCCGGCAAGACCATTACCAGCAAGGCCCGCCCGTCGGGCCGGCTGAGGGGGCGCGTGCGCCAGATCTTGGACCGCCCGCCCCCGTTTCGGGGGGCCAGGGGACCAAGATCCAGGCGCCGCCGCGCGCGGGGGCGCCGTCAGGGCGTCCGGCGGGCGGCGGCGGCCACGCGCAGGTCGGCCACCAGGCCGCCGTACGCCGCGTCCCGGTCGTCAGCGCGCAGCACCGCGGACGGGTGGATGGTCGCGAGCAGGTGCGCCGGCTCGGCCGGGAAGTCCTGCGGCCGCTGCGCCGAGGCCGGCCACGGCAGCAGCACCCCCCGCTGCCGGGTGACGCGGAACGACGGCCCCAGCAGGGCTTTCGCGGCCGTCGCGCCGAGCACCACGACGAGTTCCGGGCGCAGCAGGGCAAACTCCGCGACCAGCCACGGCCGGCACGCGGTGATCTCGATGCGGTCGGGCGTCTGGTGCAGGCGGCGCCGGCCCGCGCCCGTACTGGTGAACTTGAAGTGCTTCACCGCGTTGGTGATGTAGAGCTGGGCCGGGTCGAGGCCGGCGTCGTCGACGGCCGTGCGCAGCAGCCGCCCGGCGGGGCCGACGAACGGCAGGCCATGCTGGTCCTCCACGTCGCCGGGCTGCTCCCCCACCAGGACCACCCGGGCGTCGGCGGTGCCCCGGCCGAAGACGGTCTGGGTGGCGTCGCGGTGCAGGTGGCAGCCCCGGCAGCCGGCGGCGGCGGCGCGCAGCCTGTCGAGGTCGGCGGCGCCGTCGGGGACGAAGTGCTCGGCGCCGGGCGCTTCGGAGGTGCTGTCGGGGCTGGTCGCCATGGCGACCGTTCTACCCCGTCGGGCGGGGCCGACGACCGGCGGGGCGCGACTGTCGGCGGGCGCCACCATAATCCGTCCCATGACGACGATCGCACAGCTCTCGCTCGGCGTGAGCGACGACAAGCGGGCCGGTGAGTTCTGGCGCCAGGCGCTGGGGTACGTGCGGCGCCCGCCGCGGTACGAGGGGGACGACTGGATCGTGCTGGAGCCGCCGCCGGGGGCGGCCGGCTGCGCGATCGCCATGGACGTCAGCGAGACCCCGGCCCGGGAGTTCCCGCGGGTCCACCTCGACCTGAACGCGGGCGAGCGCGACCTCGACGAGGAGGTGGAGCGCCTGGTCGGCCTGGGCGCCCAGCACCTCGACTGGCAGCACTACCCGGCGGAGCTGGAGCCGGGCGAGCTGCCGTACGTGGTGCTGGCCGACCCCGAGGGCAATCGGTTCTGCGTCAGCGGCCGGCGGCGGGCTCAGGCCGTGTAGGGGCCGGCCGCGGTGGCCAGGGCGCGGGCGACCGCGTCGGCGAGCGGCTCGATCCCGGCGGGGTCGAGCGGGCTGACCGTGATGCGGATCCCGGGCGGCGAGGCCAGCCGGTAGAGCGATCCGGGCGCGACCGCGTAGCCGAGGTCGCGCAGGCCGGTGACCGCGCGGGTCTCGTCCGGCACGGGCACCCAGACGTTGATCCCGGTGCGGCCGCGGGCGGGCAGCCCGCGGTCCGCGAGCGCGGTCAGCAGGGCGCCGCGCCGATGCGCGTAGCTGTCCCGCGCCGCGGCCACCTGCCCGGTCACGGCGAGGTCCGACCACAGGCCCGCCACGAGCCGCTGCAGGAGCGTGGAGACCCAGCCGCCGGCCAGCCGCATCCGGCCGGTCACCCGGGCCACCGTGGCCTCGTCGCCGGCGAGCACGGCGAGGCGCAGGTCGGGCCCGTAGGGCTTGGACACCGAACGGACGAAGGCCCAGGTCCCGGTGGCCCCGGCGAGCGTGTGCAGGGGTGCGGTGGCCAGCTCGGCGGCGTGGTCGTCCTCGATCACCAGCACGTCCGGCTGGCCGGCGAGCACCGCCCGCAGCGCGGCTGACCGGTCGGCCGTCACCGTCGCACCGGTGGGGTTGTGGGCGCGGGCGGTGACCACGACGGCGCGGACGCCGGCGACCAGCGCCCGGCGCAGCCCAGCCTCGGTGGGCCCGTCGTCATCCACCGGCACGGGCTGCGCCACGAGGCCGAGCGCGGCCACGAGGTCGAGCAGGTTGGCCCAGCCGGGGTCCTCGACGGCCACCCGGTCGCCGGGGCGCAGGTGGCTGACGAGGAGGCGTTCGATCCCGTCCAGGGCGCCGCTGGTGATGCCGATGGGGCCGTCGGCGGGGACGCCGTCCGCGGCCAGCCGGGCGCGGGCCAGCTCCACCAGCTCGGCCACCGGCCCGCCGCCCCGGTAGCCGACCGGTGCCGCCGCGGCCCCGGCGAGCGCGTGCAACTGCGCCCCGTAGTCGGGCAGGAGCCGGGGATCGGGCTCGCCGGCCGAGACGTCGTGCAGGCCGGCCGAGGGCGGGAGGTGGCCCCTCCCCCGGGCCGTCACCGGCGGGCGGGGCCGCACCCGGGTGCCGTTGCGGCCGGCCGTGGCAAGCACACCGCGCTGGCGCAGGGCCTGGTACGCCTTGGCCACCGTGGCCGGGCTGACGCCGAGGGTCTCGGCCAGCGCGCGGACCGGCGGCAGGGCGGCGCCGGCGGCCAGCTCCCCGGAGCGCACCCCGGCCTCCACGCTCGCGGAAATGGCCGCGGCCGTCCGGCCCTCGATCTGATAATGTGCTACCACGTTCACAGTTTCGTACTATAACAAAAATCCCGCAAGGAGGCGCCATGTACGAGCCGACGGCGCGCACGACGGCCAGCCGGGGCCGCAACCGGATGGCGTACGAACGGGCCACCGCGCACGCGATCCTCGACGAGGCGTACCACTGCCACCTCGGGTTCGTGGTGGACGGCGCACCCCGGGTGCTGCCCACCCTGCACGTACGGGTCGGCGAGACGGTCTACGTGCACGGGTCCACGGGCAGCCGGCCGCTGCTCGCGGCCCGCAGCGCCGAGGGCCTGCCCGTCTGCCTCACCGCGACGCTGCTCGACGGGCTCGTCTACGGCCGGTCGCACTTCCACCACAGCGCCAACTACCGGTCCGTGGTCGCGCACGGCAACGCCCGCCTGGTCACCGGGGAGGCGGACAAGCGCCGGGCGCTCGTCGCGCTGGTGGACAAGGTCGGTGCCGGGCGGGCGGCGGACAGCCGGCCGCCGACGGCGAAGGAGCTTGCGGAGACGGCGGTGCTGGCCCTGCCGCTCACGGAGGTGTCGGTCAAGGCCCGGGCCGGCGGGGTGGTGGACGACCCGGCCGACTACGACCTGCCGCACTGGGCCGGCGTCGTCCCGCTGCGGCTGACGCCGGGGCGGCCGGAGCCGGACGAGGGCGTCACCGCGCCGGTCCCGGCGTACCTGCGCGCGCCCCGGTCGCCGTGGCTCGACCCGGTGGCCATGGCCGGGCGGCACGTGCTCCTCGAACCGCTGGCCGTCGCCCACGCGGCCGGCCTGCACGCCGCCCTGGCCGACCCCGAGGTGTGGCGGCACGCCACGACACCGGCGCCGCGCGACCCGGCCGAGATGGCCGGGTTCATCGGCGCGGCGCTCCGCACGCCCCGCCGGTGCGCCTGGGTCGCGCGGCACGCGGGGACGGGCGAGATCATCGGTACGACCTCCTACTACCACCACGACGAGCCGCTGCCGGCGGTGGAGATCGGCTCCACCCTGCTCGGCCGGCCGTGGTGGCGCACCGGGGCCAACACCGAGGCCAAGCTGATGTTGCTGACCCGGGCGTTCGAGCAGCTCGGTGCCGTGCGGGTGAGCTGGCAGACCGACGTGCGCAACGAGCGCTCACAGCGGGCGATCGAGCGGCTGGGCGCGGTCCGCGAGGGCGTCCTGCGGGCCAACCGGCGCCGCGCGGACGGCTCCTGGCGGGACTCGGTGCTGTACGCGCTGACCGCGGTGGACTGGCCGGCGGCGCGCACCGCGCTGCGAAACCGGCTCGGCGCCGCGCCGGTGGCCGCCGGCAGCCTCGGCTGAGACGACGGGGGTGGCGGCGCGCGGCCGACCGGACCGGAAGCCCGGTCCGGTCGGCCGCGCGATCGCCCTCAGACCTGCACGTACTCGATGCCGGCGAGGTCGCAGAAGACCCGCCAGTCCGCCGACCGGTGGCCGAGGTTCATCACCATGTGGTGCGTGCCGCCGTAGCGCAGCCAGTTGTCCATGCAGGAGCGCAGGCCGGTGGCCGGGGCGAACTGGCCGTACGGCATCTCCAGCGCCGGCAGCACCTGGGAGTCCAGGATCTCGCCGTCGGAGACCACCATCCGGAACCGCTCGCCGCCCAGGGACACCAGCGACGCCAGCGTGGCCGGCCCGGGCTGGATGCGGAACAGGAAGGTGGGCGGGTCCTCCAGCTTGCCGATGCCCAGTGACCGCTTGATCAGCTTGACCGGCTCGTCGGCGCGGGCGACGGCGTAGTTGCCCTCGCCCATGTGGCTCATCAGGATCGAGTCGGACGGGAAGTCCATCGCGTACATCTCGGTGAAGTGCGCGTCGCCGATCAGCTGGTGGCCCGCGTACACCATGGAGGCGGCCATCGCGTCGCCCTCCGCGCCGTACCCGTAACCCTTGGACATCAGCGTGGAGGCCGCGGCCAGCGGCAGCCGGGCGAAGCGGCCGTCCTCGCCGATCGCGTCGAAGTGCGTGGAGTACGCCCGGTAGCCGCGGTCGGTGAGGATCTTCTCGATCGCCACCTGCATGCGGGCGTGGTCGACGCGCTCCTCTTTGGACAGCCGCTCGTCGATGGTGAACCGGCCGTCCTCCCACGACATCACGTCGCCGATCTCGGCGTCGGTCACGGTGGCCATGCCGCGCCACAGGTCGCCCGGCGCCACGAAGCTGATCTCCGGCCCGAGGGCGCGCAGCAGCGCGTTCTCGTCCACCCGGATGTCGCCCATGTCGTTCATGGCGTACCCGAAGACGCCGACCTTGAGCGACCGCCAGGCGGTGACCGCGCGGGCGGCGCGCGCCCACCGGTCCACCCGCTCGCGGAACGCCGCGCTCTGCCAGTCCTCGGTGATGACGTCGAACGTGCGGCTCGCCCGGACCATCGCGTTCGCGGTGTCCTGGGCGCCGTGAATGCCCTGGTTGTACGTCATGTCGGCCATGTCCCAGGCCGGCGTGACGGCGGCCTCGGGCTGGATGTTGGCCAGGCAGACGGGCAGCCGGTTCTCGTTGAACAGCCGGGCGACGCGCATCGCCGGTCCGTAGGTGAGCATGACGACGAGCACGCCGTCGAGGTCGTCGTTCTCGAACTGCCGCATCACGCGCTCGGCGTCGGCGCGGCTCTTGACCGGCGGGCCGACGACGAAGTCGGCGACGCCCGAGAGCTGGCCGGCGATCTCCTCGGCGTAGCCCGCCTGGCGCTCGGTGATTCCCGGGATCATGTGGTCGTACAGGGCCTGCATGATGCCCAGGACCCCGATCCGGGGCAGACGGTCGGTCATGGTTTCTCCTTCTTCTGCCAGGCCCGCGTCAGCGCTGGCCGTAGACGTTCTGATAGCGGGCATAGAGCGCGTCGACGTCCCGGGACGGGATCGGCAGCGGCTCGCCGAGCTGGCGGGCGATGTGCACCGTGCGGGCCACGTCCTCGCACATGACGGCGGCCTTCACCGCCGCCTTGGCGGTGGCGCCGATGGTGAAGACGCCGTGGTTCTGCATGAGCACGGCCGGCGAGCGGTGCCCGGCGAGGGTGGCGACGATCCCCTTGCCGATGTCGTCGTTGCCGATCAGCGCGAACGGCCCGATGGGGATCTCGCCGCCGAACTCGTCGGCCATCGCGGTCAGCACGCACGGGATCGGCTCGCCGCGGGCGGACCAGGCGGAGGCGTACGTGCTGTGGGTGTGCACGACGCCGCCGACCTCGGGCATGTGCCGGTAGACGTACGCGTGCGCGGCGGTGTCGCTGGAGGGCGACAGGTCGCCCTCCAGCACGGTGCCGTCGAGGTCGCACACGATCATGTTGTCCGGGCTGAGGTCGTCGTACGAGACGCCGGACGGCTTGATCACCATCAGCTCCTCGCCGGGGACGCGCGCCGACACGTTGCCCGCCGTCCACGCGACCAGCTCGTAGCGCACCAGCTCGGCGTGCAGGGCCGCGACGGTACGCCGCAGCTCGGCCAGTGTCGTCATGGAAATGATCTCCCTTCTCACGTCGCCACGGCGGCGTTACGGATCTTGCGAAGCCGGTGCAGCACGTCGTTGCCGCCCCGGCCGAAGTAGTCGTGCAGCTCCCGATACTCGGCGTAGAGCGCGTCGTACGCCTCGGCCCGCCCGCCGTCCGGCTCGTAGACGTTGCGCGTCACGGTGCCCATCGCCTCGGCGGCGGCCGGCACGTCCGGGTACGCCCCGGCCGCGACGGCGGCGTGGATGGCGGCGCCCACCGCGGGGCCCTGTTCCGAGCCGATGATGCTCAGCGGCCGCCGGGTCACGTCGGCGTAGATCTGCATCAGCAGCGGGTTCTTCGACAGCCCGCCCGCGATGATCAGCTCGGTGACCGGCTGCCCGTTGGACTCGAACGCCTCGATGATCGTGCGGGTGCCGAACGCGGTGGCCTCGATGAGCGCGCGGTAGACCTCCGCCGGCCGGGTGGCCAGCGTCAGGCCCACCAGGACGCCGCTCAGCTCGTGGTCCACCAGCACGGAGCGGTTGCCGTTGTGCCAGTCGAGGGCGATCAGGCCGTGCCCGCCGACCGGCTGCGCGGCGGCCTCCTCGCTCAGCACCGTGTGCACGCTGACCCCGCGCTGGCGCGCCTGGTCGTGGTACGACGCGGGCACGCCGTGCTCCACGTACCAGCCGAAGATGTCCCCCACGCCGCTCTGCCCGGCCTCGTAGCCCCACTTGCCGGCGACGATCCCGCCGTCCACGACGCCGCACATGCCGGGGACCTCGGCGACGCTGGGGCCGTTCATCACGTGGCAGGTGGAGGTGCCCATCACCATGAGCAGCTGGCCCGGGTCCAGCGCCTTGGCGGCCGGGGCGGTGACGTGCGCGTCGACGTTGCCGACGCAGACCGCGACGCCCTCGGGCAGGCCCGTCCAGCCGGCCGCCTCGGCGGTGAGCCCGCCGGCGCGGGCGCCCAGCGGCGACTGCGGGTGGTCCAGCTTGGCGACGATGCTGGGGAAGTCGGGGTTCAGCGCCGCCAGGTACTCCGCGGACGGGTACCGGCCCTCCTGGAAGATCCCCTTGTAGCCGGCGGTGCAGGCATTGCGGGTCTCGGCGCCGCAGAGCTGCCAGGTGACCCAGTCGGTCGCCTCGATGAAGCGCTCCGCCCGGTCGTAGACCTCGCGGTCCTCCTCCAGCAGCTGCAGCGCCTTGGCGAACTCCCACTCGGAGGAGATCTTGCCGCCGTACCGGCCGATCCACGGCTCGCCGCGCTCGTGGGCCAGCGCGTTGATCCGGTCCGCGTGCGACTGCGCGGCGTGGTGCTTCCACAACTTGACGTACGCGTGCGGGCGCTCCCGGAATTCCGGCAGCTCGCAGAGGGGGGTGCCGTCGGCCAGCGTCGGCAGGATCGTGCAGGCGGTGAAGTCGATGCCGATGCCGACCACCTGCTCCGGCGCCACGCCGCTGGCCGCCATCGCCGCGGGCACCGCCGTGCGCAGCACCTCGCGGTAGTCGTTCGGGTCCTGCAGGGCCCAGTCGCGCGGCAGCTGTTTGCCGGACGCCGGCAGCCTGTCCTCGATCACGGCGTGCGGGTACTCGTGCACGGCGGTGCCCAGCTCGGCCCCGTCCGCCACCCGGACCACCACCGCCCGGCCCGACAGCGTGCCGTAGTCGACGCCGACCACGTATCGTTCCGCACCGTTGTTACCGTTCACAGTCATGTGAGCCTGCGCCTTTCGGGTCGTGCCGGGGATGTGGTCGTTCGTCGTCGTGGGGGCCGCGGCCGGTGGGTCAGCCCCCGGGTCGGCCGTCCGCCGCGCCGGGCCGGCGCCCCGCGCTCACCCGGGCCGCGGCGCGGCGCAGCTGTCCCGCACCACCAGCCGGGGCGGGAACCGCACGTGCTCCACGGTCCGCCGGCCCGTCGAGATCTGCTGGACCACCATGTCGACGCTGCACGCGCCGAGGTGGTCGAAATCCTGCACCACGGTGGTCAGCGGCGGCGACAGGAACGGCGCCTCCGGGATGTCGTCGAACCCCACCACGCTCACGTCGGCCGGCACCCGCCGGCCCGCCTCCGACAGCGCCCGCAGCACGCCGATCGCCGTCTGGTCGTTGGCGCAGCACACCGCCGTGACGCCCGGGTCGGCGGCGAGGTGCCGGCCCGCCTCGTAGCCCGAGCGGGCGCTCCAGTCCCCGACCAGCGGCTCGGGCACCGGGCGGCCGGCGTCGGTGAGCGCGGCACGCCACCCCGCCAGTCGCTCCCGGGCCTCCGGCCAGCCGTGCGGTCCCGCCACATGGTGAACCGTATCGTGGCCCAACCCGAGCAGATGGCGCGTCGCCGAGGCGGCCCCCTCGACGTTGTCGACGCCGACCATCGCCACGCCCTGCGCGCTGGCGACACCGACCCCGACCAGCGGCATGTCCGCCGGGACCTCGGCCAGGGCGGTCAGCGCCGAATCGAGCGGGGCGATCGTGATGATGCCGTCGACCGCCTGCTTGCTGAGCCGCCGCACGGCCTCGGCGACCGACGGCGCCGCGAGCGAGCGGGCGCTGGCGATGCTGACGAAGTAGTCGGCCAGCCGGGCCGCCCGCTCCACCGCGTACACCATGAAGGACGGCCCGACCAGCGTGGTGTCGTAGGTGACCAGCCCGAGCGTCCAGGACCGGTTGGTCACCAGCGCGCGGGCGGCCGAATTCGGCTTGTAGGCCAGCTCCCGCATCGCGGCCAGCACCCGCTCCCGGGTCTCCCGCCGCACGCTCGGGTGGGCGTTGAGCACCCGGGACACCGTCTGGTGCGAGACGCCGGCCAGTCGGGCGACGTCCATCATCACCGCCGGCCGCCGCGCGCGGGCCGCCCGGCCGGCCACGATGTCGCCGGTCATGGCGACGGCCGTCCGGTGCCCGGGCGCCGGGAGCGGTGCAGCATCGAGGTCCTCCAGTGGGGTTGCGGACGGCCCGGTGCCGGCGCTCAGGTCTTGCGCGCGCTGAGCACGCGTTGCAGCAGGATGAAGGCCAGCAGGAGGACGCCGACCGCGATCCGGGTCCACCAGGAGTTGAGGTTACCTTCGAAGTTGATCAGTGTCTGGATCACACCGGTCGCCATTACGCCCAGCACGGTGCCGAGGACGAAGCCCGAACCGCCGGTCAGCAACGTCCCGCCGATGACCACGGCGGCGATCGCCTCGAGCTCCAGGCCGACCCCGTTGAGGCTGTACCCGGAGAGCGTGTAGAGGGTGAACAGCACCCCGCCGAGGGCCGCGCAGAACCCGCTGACCCCGTACACCCAGATCTTGGTCTTGGCGACCGGCAGGCCCATCAGCATGGCGGACTGCTCGCTGCCGCCGATCGCGTACACGTTGCGCCCGAACCGGGTGTAATGCAGCACCCAGAAGGCCACCGCGACCACCACCAGCGCGATCACCACGCTGATGGAGATCTTCAGCTCGCTGGACAGCGGGATGCGCTGGTCGCCCAGCCGGGTCAGCGTCGGGTCGGTCACCTTGATGGTGTCGGTGCTGATGACGTGCGCGAGGCCACGGGCGAGGAACATGCCGGCCAGCGTGACGATGAACGGCTGGATGTCGAAATAGTGGATGATCGCGCCCATGCCCAGGCCGCCCAGCGTGCCCACGGCGAGCACCAGCAGGACGACCAGCGGGGACGGCCAGCCGCGCTGCTCCACCAGCGACGCCGTCAGCATCGTCGACAGCGCCATCACCGAGCCGACCGAGAGGTCGATGCCGCCGGTCAGCAGCACGAACGTCATGCCGACGGCGATGACCAGGAGGAACGCGTTGTCGATGAAGACGTTGAGGTACACCTGGCCGGAGAGGAACGCCTCGTTGCGCGAGTAGCCGAAGGCGAACATCAACGCCACCACGGCCAGCGTCGCCAGCACCGGGACGTACCGCTGCTGGTTGGCGACGGTGCGCCGGAGCCGGTCCCCGGCGAGGGTCAGGGTCGTCATGCTGCCTGCTCCTTGCTGACAGTGGCGGTCCGCGCCGCCACCTCGCTGCGGTCGGCCGGCTGCGGGGCCGGCGAGATGGGCGCGCCCGTCGGCGCCGGCGGCGGTCCCCCGCCCGGGCCGCGCCAGCGGCGGAACACCTTGGCGCGGAACGTCGGCGACTGGAGCAGGCACACCATCAGCACGACGACCGCCTTGTAGACGAGGATCGTCTGCGGCGTCACCTGCATCGAGTAGATGGTGGTCGTCAGGGTCTGGATGACCAGCGCGCCGATCAGCGTGCCGGCCAGCGAGAACCGGCCGCCGGTCAGCGCCGTCCCGCCGATCACCACGGCCAGGATCGCGTCCAGCTCGAACCACAGCCCGGCGTTGTTGCCGTCCGCCGACAGCACGTCCGAGCTGACGATCAGGCCGGCCACGCCCGCGCACAGGCCGCTCACCACGTACACGCCGATGAGCAACGTCTTCGACCGGATGCCGACGAGGCGGCTCGCCTCCGGGTTGCCGCCGACGGCCTCGACGAGCATGCCGAGCGCGCTGCGCCGGATGATCACCGACGCCAGGGCGTAGATCGCCGCGACCAGCACGAAGGCGAACGGCAGGGTGGCGATGAAGCCGGACCCGATCACCTTGTACGGGGTGCTGGTGACATTGATGATCTGGCCCCCGGTGATCAACTGGGCGACGCCGCGGCCGGCCACCATCAGGATCAGTGTGGCGATGATCGGCTGGATGCCGGCGCCCGCCACGAGCACGCCGTTCCACAGGCCGAGCACGACCGAGACCCCGATGGCGATCGCAATGGCGGTGACCACCACGACCATCGCGTTCTGGTCCGGCTGCCTGCTGATGTGCAGGCAGGCCAGCGCGCCGCTGATCGCGACCAGCGAACCCACCGACAGGTCGATGCCGCCCGTCGCGATGACCAGGGTCATGCCCAGACTGATGATCATGATCGGGGCGGCGTTGGCCAGGATGTCGATGAGGCTGCCGTAGAGGTGCCCGTCCTGGATCCGGATGGCGAAGAACCCGGGGCCCCGGAGGAGGTTGCTCAGCAGCAGGGCGGCCAGCATGGCCACCGGCCAGAACAGCCGGTGCCTGGTCAGCGCCGTCATGCCGGCGCTCCGCTCGCGATGGTTTCCATGATCCGCTCCGCGGTGAGGCGCTCGTCGTTGGTGAATTCGCCGACCAGGTGGCGGTCCCGCAACACCGCCACCTTGTGGCTCAGCCGCAGCACCTCCTCCAGCTCGGCGGAGATGAACAGCACAGCCATGCCGTCCTCGGCCAGCGCGACGACCAGCTTCTGGATCTCGGCCTTGGCCCCGACGTCGATGCCCCGGGTCGGCTCGTCCAGGATCAGCAGTTTGGGCTGGGTGATCAGCCAGCGGGCCAGCAGCACCTTCTGCTGGTTGCCACCGCTGAGATTGCGCACCAGCGCCTGGGGGTCGGCGGGCCGGATGTTGAGGGCCTTGATGTACTTCTCGACCACCTCGTCGCGCCGCCGCGCCGGCAGCGGCCGGGCCCAGCCCCGGGCCGCCTGGAGGGCCAGCACCATGTTCTCGCCCACCGTCAGGTCGGCGACCAGGCCCTCGGTCTTGCGGTTCTCCGGGGAGAAGGCGACGTCCCGGGCGATGGCGGCGCGCGGCGTCCGCAGGCTGACGGGTCGCCCACCGATCAGCACGCGGCCCGCGTCCGCCCGATCCGCGCCGAAGATCAGCCTCGCCGCCTCGGTCCGACCGGAGCCCAGCAGTCCGGCCAGCCCGACGACCTCGCCCGGGTAGATGTCCAGACTGAACGGGGCGATGCTGCCCTTGCGGCCCACCGACTCCGTGCGGACGAACGGCTCCTGCCGCTCGACGACCGCCCGTTCACTGCGCGGCTGCTCCTCCAGTGCCTCCAGGACCTGCAGCTCCTTGCCGATCATCCGGGCGACGAGGTCCAGGCGGGTGAGCTGGGCCACCTCGTACTCCCCCACCAGCGACCCGTTGCGCAGGATGGTGATCCGGTCGCAAACCTCGTACACCTGCTCCAGGAAGTGGGTGACGAAGACGACCGCCACGCCGTCTGCCCGCAGCCGCCGCATGACGCCGAAGAGCTGCTCCACCTCGCCGCGGTCGAGGCTTGAGGTGGGTTCGTCCAGGATCAGCACCTTTGCCGAGACGCTCACCGCGCGCACGATGGCGACGATCTGCTGGATGGCCAGCGAGTAGCTGGCCAGCGGCGCCGAGACGTCGAGGTCGAGCTGGAGCCGGCCGAGCAGCTCGGCGGCGCGCCGGCGCATCTCCTTCCACCGGATCCGCCCGAACGCGCGCGGCTCGCGGCCGATGAAGATGTTCTCCGCCACCGAGAGGTTGGGGCAGAGGTTGACCTCCTGGTAGACCGTGCTGATGCCGGCCTGCTGCGCCTGCAGCGGCCCGCGGATCTGCACGGGCTCGCCGGCCAGCAGCACCTGCCCGGCGTCGGCGGGGTGTACGCCGGTCAGGACCTTGATCAGGGTGGACTTGCCCGCGCCGTTCTCGCCCATCAGCGCGTGGATCTCGCCCGCCCGCAGGCGCAGGTCGACGCCGCTGAGCGCCTTGACGCCGGGGAACTGCTTGGTGATCCCCGTCATCTCCACCACCGTCTGCGGCTGCGTCATACCGCCGACTCCTTTCGCCTGCTGCCGGATCTCGCTTCGGCCCGGTCCGCCGCCGGTGTGCCGGGCGGGCGCAGACCGCCCACCCGGCACACCGGCGTCATGACTCAGTACTTGCGCTTCGGCAGCTCCGCCGCCGCCTGGTCCTGCGTGAAGACGCCTTCCTCGGTCTTGATCCGCTTCGGCGTGGACTCGCCCGCGACGACCTTCTGCACGGTGTCCATGAGCTGTGGGCCGAGCAGCGGGTTGCACTCCACCACCACATTGATCTTGCCTGCGGCCATCGCCTCGAACGCCGGCTTGATGCCGTCCACGGAAATGATCTTGATGTCGGTGCCGGGCTTCTTGCCCGCCGCCTCGATCGCCTCGATCGCGCCGAGCGCCATGTCGTCGTTGTGGGCGTACAGGACGTCGATGTCGGACTGTGACTTCAGGAAGGCCTCCATGACCTCCTTGCCCTTGGCCCGGGTGAACTCACCGGTCTGCGACGCCACCACCTTGAACTTCGGGTCGGCCTTGATGACCTCCGCGAAGCCCTCCTTGCGGTCGATGGCCGGGGCCGAGCCGGTCGAGCCCTGCAGCTCGACGATGTTCACCGTGCCGGTGACGCTCTTGCTGTTGTCGACGAGCCACTGGCCGGCCCGCCGGCCCTCCTCGACGAAGTCCGAGCCGAGGAACGTCACGTAGAGCGACTCGTCCGTCGAGTCCACCGACCGGTCGGTCAGGACGACCGGGATCTTGGCGTCCTTGGCCTCCTTGAGCACGACGTCCCAGCCGGACTCCACCACCGGCGAGAAGGCGATGACGTCCACCTTCTGCTGGATGAAGTTGCGGATCGCCTTGATCTGGTTCTCCTGCTTCTGCTGCGCGTCGGAGAACTTCAGCTCGATCCCGGCCTCCTTCGCGGAGTCCTTGATGGACGTGGTGTTCGCCGTCCGCCAGCCGCTCTCGGCACCGACCTGGGAGAAGCCCAGTACGATCTTGTCGTCCGTCCCGGCGCCGGCGTCGCCGCCGCCCTCGTCCCCGCCACACGCCGCCAACGACGTAGCGGCCAACGCGGCCACCATCGCCACCGTCAGTTTCCTCAGCACAGCCTTCTCCTCACGTCAAAACATCCACCACTGGCAGATCGCTGTCGCGGCCAGCGGGCGGTCGGGGCCCTGGCATCCGGCCCTCCGTGGCCACACGTTCAGTCCTGCTCACCGTTCGTACTGTTAGCGCTAACATCTGGCCGTGCCGCGGGGTGCCTCCTCGATCGCGGGGGCGGGTCTCGCTACGGCGCGCTGGCGAACCGCGGGCCGGACCTTCGTCTCAGCCGGCGGTGTGCGGCACCCGGGAAAGCCCGGGCGGCCGGCGACGGCACGCCCGAGGGCGGGCCCGGCGGGGCGGCGGGACGCGCGGCACGTGCACCGGCTCGCCGCGCCGCGAACCGGTCGTCGGACATCAGCACGCCCACCTCCCGGCTCGCCAATCGCGACACGGCGGCGGGGACGGGGCCCGCACCGGTGGAGCTGCTACCGGTGCCGACGGGTCCGTGCGACGGCCATGTCACGCCTCGTTTGCAGGAGTGTTAACGATCACATGGCGGCGCGTCAAGACGCGCTATCCCATCGTTATGAAGGACCTTCGCCCGCTCGCGGGCGGCCCGTTCGCGGCCGACCACGCCGGACTCAGCAGAACACGGCCACGTAACCCCGACCGCGCTTGGTCTCCTCCTTGATCATCTTGCCGCCCACGTACGTGCGGCACCTGATCTCGCCGCCGTCCCCGCCGCCGGTGCGGGCGACGTAGAACCCGGGCCTGAAGTCGGGGTTCACCGGTGTGAACTGGAGCGACCACGGGAGCGGAATGCCGTCCCGGGAGATCCTCTCGTCGTCCTTGTCGGTGTAGTTCACGTTGCCGATGTTGTTCCGGCCGCTGACCGTGAGCTCGTAGCGGACCACCGTCTCGCCGTCCCCGGCCGCCGGCGACGCGGGCTCACCCGTGGCCGGGCCGGTGGCGTCCGGCAGGGCGGGGGCGCTCGCGGACGGCGTGCCCCCGAGGCCGCCGTCCGGCCCCTCGCCGTACGTGATGGAG
>DASQDS010000415.1:0-10211 GCA_035634075.1 Pilimelia sp.
CCACCGGCGTCGTCGCGCTGGGCACGACCGCGGCGCCGGCCGCGCGCAGCGCCCCGGAACGGCGGGCCGGGCTGGACGTGCTGGCCGGCGTCTGCCGGGGCCGGGCCGCCCCGCTGCTGGTGGGGGCCAACACCGTGGACGCCGTGGCCACGCTGCGGGGCCGGCCCGAGGTGCGGGCCGCGCTCAGCGTGGTCCCCGCGTTCAGCTGCCCGGGCGAGGCCGGGGTGCTGGCCCACTTCCGCCGGCTCGCCGCCGCCAGCCCGGTGCCGATCGTCGTCTACCACGTCCCGCACCGGACGGGCCAGAGCCTGTCGGCGGGCGCGCTGCGGCAGCTCGCCGCGCTGCCCGGGGTGGCCGGCGTCAAGCACGCCGTCGGCGGGATCGACGACGACACCGTCGCGCTCATGGCCGACGTGCCGGCCGGCTTCGCCGTGCTCGCCGGCGACGACGTGTTCCTCTCGCCGCTGCTGGCGCTCGGCGCGCACGGCGCCATCACGGCGTCCGCGCACGTGGCCACCGCCCGGTTCGCGGAGCTGGTCGAGGCCTGGCGCACCGGCGACGCGGCCCGGGCCCGCGTCCTCGGGCACCGGCTCGCCGGCCTCGCCCGGGCGCTGTTCGCCGAGCCGAACCCCGCGGTGGTCAAGGCGGTGCTGCACGCGCGCGGCGAGATCCCGACCGCCGCCGTACGCCTGCCGCTGCTCCCGGCCGGGGCGGACACGACGCGGACCGCCCTGCAGCACGCCGAGACCCTGCAGCCAGCCGTGTCCACACAGCCCGCGGCTGCGGCACGGACGTGACCGACGCAGCTACCAAACGGTGTCCCCTTAGACCTGACCCGCCCCACGCACCGCCCCCCACGCGATCTTGGTCCGGCGACCCCCCGAAACGGTAGCCACGGGACCAAGGTCCCGAACACACGCCGCGCCGCCCTATCATCGCGGGGGCGCGGGGGCGCGGGTGCGCGGGGGCGCGGGGCTGGAGGGGGTGGCGGGTTGTCCATGGTGGAGGTTGTGCTTCTGTTCGTCGGCATTCCGGTCGCCGTGGTCCTGGTGACCTTCGGGTTCGTCTACGCCCCGGGCCCGCCGCCGGACGCGGCCACGCCGAGATACGTCGCCTGGCTGAACCCGTTCCGCGTCGCGCTGCTCGGGGCTGTCGTCGTCGCGCTCCTTCTCGTGCTGCCGATCTCCATCCGGCGTCCCGGCGACCACGAGTCCATGAGCTGCGGCAACGCGCTGCACCTCGACCTCGGGCAGCCGCGGGACTACGCGGGCGAGCGCGACGCGTGGGCCCGGGCGCACCGGGCATGCACCACCGGCCGCATCACCCGGGTCGCCCAGTCGGTGGGCGCGGTGTCGGCGACGCTGCTGGTAATCACCGCGGTGTCGGCGCGAACGCGGCGACGCCGCCTGACGGACGGCGACGCCGCCTAGCGGACGGCGGGCAGGGTCCGCAGGACGGCACCGAGGCGCGCCATGCCCTCGGCGATCTCGGCGGGTGGGTGGGTGCTGAACGACAGCCGCAGCGTGGCCCTGTCCGGCGCCGCGGCGAAGAACGGTGCGCCCGGCACGAAGGCGACGTTGCGGTCCAGCGCCTGCGACAGCACGGCGGCGGTGTCGACGGCGCCGGGCAGCCGGACCCAGACGAACATGCCTCCGTCCGGGTCGCTCCACCGGGTGCCGGCCGGGGTCACCGAGCCCAGCGCCGTGATCATCGCGTCGCGGCGCTCCCGGTAGGCCACGCACAGCCGGCGGACGTGCGCGTCGAGGTCGGCGCTGGCCAGGTAGGCGGCCGCGGCGGCCTGGTCGATCGTCGACGTGTGCAGGTC
Organism: Pilimelia sp.; assembly: GCA_035634075.1. GTDB lineage: Bacteria > Actinomycetota > Actinomycetes > Mycobacteriales > Micromonosporaceae > DASQDS01. The sequence continues at coordinate 1,826 of DASQDS010000415.1, forward strand.
GGCAGCCTGCTTGGCGACGACGAGGGTCTGCCGGAGCGCGGCCGGGGCGCGCAGCCAGCCCAGCCGCAGGCCCGGCGCTCCGATCTTGGAGAGGCTGCCGAGGTGGAGCACGCGGTCGCGGGCCGCCGGCGCGGCGGCCAGGGCGGCCAGCGCCTCGCCGCGGTAGCGCAGCTCGCCGTACGGGTCGTCCTCGACGACCCACATGTCGTGCGCGGCGGCGAGCTCCGCGACCGCGGCGCGCCGCGGCGCGGTCAACGTGCGCCCGGTGGGGTTGGCGAAGGTCGGCACCAGGTACAGCAGGGCGGGCCGCTCCCGCGCGATGACCCGGGCCAATGCGTCCGGGTCCAGCCCTTCGTCGTCGCCGGGCACCGGGACGACGCGCGCCCCGGCCAGGGCGAAGCACTGCAGCGCGGCCAGGTAGGTGGGTTCCTCGACGGCAACGACAGCGCCGGGGGCGAGCAGGACGGTGGCCACCAGGCTGAGGGCCTGCTGGGATCCCGTGGTGATGATGAGGTCGCTCTCGCCGGTGGGCAGGCCGCGCCGCGTCATCCGCTCGGCGACGAACCCGCGCAGCGCCGGGTTACCCTCGGTCGGTGCGTACTGGAGGCTGCGTCGACCGGCCGCTTCGCCCAGCGAGTCGGCGAAGGCCGCGCGCCAGCCGTCCAGGTCGAACAGCTCCGCGGCGGGCAGCCCGCCGGCGAACGAAATCACCTCCGCCCGCGCGGTCAGGGCCAGCAGGTCGCGCACGGGGGAGCTGGCCACGCCGGCCAGGCGCCCGCCCGGCGGCGGTGCGGGGTGGGTTGATTGGTACATTCCGACTCCTCGAAGCCACGACGGCGGGGGCCGCACGCGGCCGGGCGGTCGTGCCGCCGGCGGGTGCTCCGAATGGCTGCACTGGTCGAGGAGCCGCCCCCATCGTACGGGCACGATGGAGAACCCCACCGACGGTGTCCCACCGCCGCCGCCGCGACGGGAGCCGACGGTGGTGACGGCGCGGCCGGCGGCCGGCGGCGGCCGGTGGGTGGAGATTTCGCCGGAACGCCTCCGCGGCTGGCTCGACGGCTTCTACGGCCGGCACGACGGCGCCACGGAACGGGGCCTGGAGCTGACCGGGTCGAGCAACGGCGACACCGCCACGCTGCATCCGCCGCCCGGGCTGGGCGATGCGGCGGATGTCGACACACTGCTGGCCGGCCTCGCCGCCCCGCCCCCCATCGCCGTGCTGCTGGCGCGCAAGGGCGCGGTGGCCGTGGGGGTGGCCGACGGGGCGGCCGTGACCGTCTCCAAGGTCGAACGTTTCTACGTGCAGGGCCGCACCGCGGCGGGCGGGTCCTCGCAGGCCCGCTACGCCCGGCGGCGCGGCAACCAGGCCGACGCCGCCACCGACCGCGCCGCCGACATCGCCGCGCGGGTCCTCCTGCCGTACGCGCCCGGCGGCCAGCCGCGCCGGGAGTCGGCGGTCCGCGCCCTGGTCTGCGGCGGGGACCGGCAGATGGTCGACGCGATCCTGGCCGACCGGCGGCTCGCCCCCCTGGCGGCGCTGCGCCATCCGCACCTGCTGGCGGCGGCCGAGCCGCGGCTGGCCGTCCTGCAGGAGGCGGCGGTGGCCGCGCGGCGGGTCCGCATCCACCTGGTCCCCTGACGGGGCGCCCGGCGGGCCTACCGGGCCCGCCCCTCCGCCGCATCGACGAGGACCTCCTCGCTCCACCGGCGCCGCATCTCCGAGCACGTGCGCAGCAGTTCCGCGAGCGGGCCCTGGCCGGCGACGCGGCCCCGGTCCAGCACGATGATGTGGTCGGCGCGCCGCAGCGCCGCCGGCCGGTGCGACACCACCAGCAGCGTCCCGGGCCCGCTGCCGTCGCGCGCGGCGGCCGCGAGCCGGTCCCACAGCCGCCGCTCGGTGTCCACGTCCAGCGCGGACGACAGGTCGTCGACGACGAGCAGGTCCGGGGACCGAACCAGGGCCCGGGCGGCGGTGGCGCGCTGGACCTGGCCGCCGGAGAGCCGCACGCCGCGGGCGCCGACGACCGTGTCCAGGCCCGCCGGCATGTCGGCCAGGTCACGAACCTGTCGCTGAACGCGCAGTCGTCGCGCCACGCCTGCCACGCCTCGGCCACCACGCCTGCGTCGGCCACCGCACCGTCGAAGTCCCCGTCGGGGTGCTCGGCGGACTGGTACCGCAGCGGCACGTCCTGGCCGGCCAGGCGCTGCCGGAATCACTGGCGTTCCACCTCGGCCAGGTGCCGGACGAGGCCGAGCAGCGACATCGTCGACGGCGGCACCGAACGCCGGGCCAGGTCCTCGGGGCTCAGGCCGGCGCACTTGACCTCGAGCGTGAGCCGCTGGCCGCGCAGGAACTCGACAAGCGTGCCCCGCTCGTCCCCCAGCGACGGGCCGCCCTCCCGAGGATCCGCCGCCGGATCGAGAAAGACGTCCGCCCGCTTCCGGCTGCCACTCATCCCACGATCATCGACGGTCGCCGGGCGCGGCGCCATTCGGACCAGGTCGGCATTGCCGTGGTGTCGGCGTTGCCGTTGGCGGACCGTCAATCTTGGCCACTTTGTGTTAGCTCCTGACACAAAGTGGCCAAGATTAAACAGACCTCGGCTTCGCGCCGCGATGGCGGTCGCTGGCAGAGCAGGTGGTCGTGCGCGCCCGTCGATGGGGTTCCTCGCCGAGCCGGGCCGGTTTGCTGGTGACCGACTGGGTGCCGCCGCGGCCGGATCGCACCGGGGCCTGATGATGGCTTTCGACGGCGGGGTTCTGACGCCGGAGCAGGCGACGCAGATCCGGCTGCCTGCCGACGAGCTGCGTAGCTGGGCGTGGTGCACCAAGCCCGAGGCCGGCGAGCGGCTCTCAGACCTGCTGGCCCGCCGGGTCGTCGCGGCGGTCAGCGCCCCGACTATGACCCAGGCGCCCTGGTTGGGCGCGGCACATGCCGCCAATCGTTCCGGATACCACTGCGCCGATCTGCGGCAAGCTTGGCGCGGCGTTAGTCGGCCGCCAGCAGCACGCCCGGGTTGAGGGTGCCGGCCGGGTCCAGCGCCGCCTTGATCCGGCGCATCGCCGCGATCTCCGCCGCCGACCGGGACAGCGGGAGCCAGCGCGCCTTCGCCCGCCCGACGCCGTGCTCGGAGCTGATGCTGCCGCGCCGGTCGGCCACCAGGTGCAGGACCGCGTCGCTCACCCGCTCGGCGTCCGCCCCCGCGTCGAGGACGTTGACGTGCAGGTTGCCCTCGCCGAGGTGGCCGAACAGGATCGTGCGGGCGCCGGGCGCGACCGCGGACACGGTGCCGGGCAGCGCCGCGACCAGGCCGGCCAGCTCGCGCAGGGGCACGCTGACGTCCAGCTTCACCGGTACGCCGGCGGCGCTGATCGCCTCGGTGTGCGCCTCCCGGTACGCCCACAGCCGCGCCCGCCCGGCGGCGTCGCTGGCGACCGTGGCGTCCTGCACCGCGTCGCACTCGCCGAGGGCGGCCAGCAGCTCGTCCGTCGGGTCGGTGCGGGCCGCGCACTCCAGGACCACATAGCAGGGGTACGGGGCACCGAACGGCGCCCGCAGATTGCCGTACGCGCGGACCAGCTCCAGCCCTTCGGGGAAGAACAGCTCCGCCGCCGCCAGCCCCGGCAGGGCGCGGGCGGTGGCCAGCAGCGCCAGCGCCCCGGCCACCCCGTCCACCGCGACCAGGGCCACGGCGCGGGCGGGCAGCAGCGGCACCAGGCGCAGCCGCACCCGCGTCAGCACCGCCAGGGTGCCCTCGCTGCCGGCGAGGAGCTGCGTCATGTCGTACCCGGTGTTGTCCTTCGCGAGCCCGGCCAGCCGGCTGACCACCGTGCCGTCCGCCAGGACCGCCTCGGAGCCGGTGAGCTGCTCGCGCATGCTGCCGTAGCGCAGCACCCGGATGCCGCCGGCATTGGTCGCGACCAGGCCGCCCACGGTGGCGCTGGCCCGCGCGGCGAGGTCCACGCCGACGTCCAGGCCGACCGCCCGGGCGTGCTGCTGCAGCCGCTCCAGCGTCACCCCGGCCCCGACGGTGACCTGGGCCTCGAGCTCGTCGACCGGCTCCATCTCGCTGAGCCGGCCCAGGCTCAGCAGCACCTCGCCGCCGGCCGGCACGCCGCCGCCGACCAGGCCGGTGTTGCCGCCCTGGACGGTCAGCGGCACCCCCGCGGCCGCGCACGCCCCGACCACGGCGGCGACCTCCGCGGTGTCGGCGGGCCGCACCACGCAGCGGGCCGCGCCGGCGAACCGGCGCGTCCAGTCCGTCTCGTACGCGGCGCGCAGGTCGGGGTCGACAAGCACGTGCCGGTCCCCCACGATCCCGCGCAGCGTGTCCTCCAGCACCGCCGCCGGCGCCGTCACGACAGCACCCGCAGCCGCACGGTCTCCGGCATCGCCCGCAGCCTGTCCAGCACCTCGTCGCCGTAGTCGGCGCCGACGTCGGTCAGCAGGTAGCCGTACTCGCCGCGGGTGCTCAGCAGCTGGCCCTCGATGTTCACCGCGTGGTCGGCCAGGATGCTGTTGACCTGGGCGAGCACGCCCGGGGTGTTGTGGTGTACGTGCGCGATGCGGTGGCTGCCCGGCTGCTGCGGCAGCGTCACGCCGGGCAGGTTGACGCTCAGCGTGGTGGCGCCCTCCCGGACGAACTGGACCAGCTTGTTGGCCACGAAGCCGCCGATGTCGGCCTGCGCCTCCTCGGTGGAGCCGCCGATGTGCGGGGTCAGGATCACGTTGGGCAGGCCGCGCAGCTCCGAGCGGAACTCGTCGCCCCGGCCCTTCGGCTCGGTGGGGAAGACGTCGACCGCCGCGCCGGCCAGCCGGCCGTCGGCGAGGTGCCGGCGCAGCGCCGCGTGGTCGATGACGAAGCCCCGGGAGAGGTTGAGGAACAGGCTGCCGGGGCGCATCTTGGCGAACTGCTCGTCGCCGAAGAAGCCGCTGTTGCCGGGGCGGCCGTCCACGTGCAGGCTGACCACGTCGGAGATCTCCAGCAGCTCGTCCAGGCTGTCGCACCGCTCGGCGTTGCCCAGCGCCAGCTTGTCCGCCGTGTCGTAGAACGACACCCGCATGCCCAGGGCCTCGGCCAGCACGGAGAGCTGGGTGCCGATGTTGCCGTACCCGACGATGCCCAGCCGCCGCCCGCGGACCTCGTGGCTGCCGTCGGCGGCCTTGTCCCACACCCCGGCATGCATCGCGGCGTTCTTCTCGGCCAGCCGGCGGGTCAGCGCGATGATCTCGGCGAGGGCCAGCTCGACCACCGACCGGGTGTTGGAGAACGGCGCGTTGAACACGGGGACGCCGAGGCGGGCGGCGGTCGCCAGATCGATCTGGTCGGTGCCGATGCAGAAGGCGCCGATGGCTGCCAGCTGCGGCGCCGCGGCCAGCGCGCGGGCCGGGACCTGCGTCTTCGACCGGATGCCGAGCAGGTGTACGCCCTGGATGCGCTCGACGAGCTCGTCGGTGTCCAGCGCGTTGCGGGCGGACTCGACGAGGTAGCCCTCCGCCTCGAAGCGGGACACCGCGTCGGGATGGATGCTCTCCAGCAGCAGCACCCGTACCTTGCCCTGGTCGATCATCACTGTCCGTTTCGGTCGAGGAACGCCTGCCGGCCGGCGGCGGCGCCGGCCCGCTGACCACCCTATTGCCCCCCGGGTGGGCGATCATCGGCCGGCCCGGGCGTCACCGGTGCGTGTCGCGGTAGGGTGCGGGGCGCAGGAGACGACAGAGGGGCGGGCGCCCGTGGCCGGCACGTTGCGGATCACCACGCGCAACGCCGCCTTCCAGCAGTGGCAGGCCATGCTGACGAACCGCGCGAAGCGCCAGCGCGCCGGCGAGTTCGTCGTCCAGGGCGTGCGGCCGATCAGCCTGGCCGTCCGGCACGGCTGGCCGGTGCGGGCGCTGCTGCACGACGAGGACCGGCCGCTGTCGTCGTGGGGTCGGGAGCTGCTGGGCGCCGTCGACGCGACGCGCGTGGCGATGGCCCCGGAGCTGCTGCGCGAGCTGGGCGGCAAGGACGACGAGCCGCCGGAGCTGGTTGCCGTGGTCGAGCTGCCCGCCGACCGGCTGGACCGGATCCCGGCCTCGCCGGACATGCTTGTGGTGGTGTTCGACCGGCCGACCACCCCCGGCAACATCGGCACGCTCGTGCGCTCCGCGGACGCCTTCGGGGCGGCCGGTGTCGTCGTCACCGGCCACGCCGCCGACCCGTACGACCCGCGGGCGGTGCGGGCCAGCACCGGCTCGATCTTCGCCCTCCCCGTCGTGCGCGCGGCCCGGCACACCGACGTGCTGGCCTGGGCCGCCGCCCTGCCCCCCGCGCCGGTCATCGTGGGCGCCGACGAGCACGGCGAGCTCGACGTCGACGTCGCCGACCTGACCGGGCCGACGCTGCTGCTGATCGGCAACGAGACGCACGGGCTCAGCGCCGGCTGGCGGCAGGCCTGCTCAGAGGTGGTACGGATCCCGATCACCGGCGCGGCCAGCTCGCTGAACGCGGCGGCGGCCGGGACCGTGCTGCTGTACGAGGCGGCCCGGCAGCGCGCCGACCTGGCCCGGCGGTAGGGCTGGCCGCAGTCCCCGGGCGGCGGTGACCCTTCCGTGTGCGACTGCGGGGCTCGCTTCGCTCACTCCTCGCGCCTCACAGGCGGGCCAGCTCCTGGTGCAGCCGCCGGGCGGTGGCGGCCGGACTGTCGCCCCTGATCACGTCGGCCTGCGCCTGGCCGAGCAGCCGCCACACCCGCGCCATCTGGGGCAGCATCGGGACCAGCTCGCCGCGGACGCACTCGTCGTGGAAGACCGACACCCGGGGGTCGCCGGCGCGCACGCTGTCGGCGAGCTCGCGGAGCACCAACGGGCGTGGCTGCGCCGCGTAGAGCGCCATCACGACCTTCTCCCGGGTCAGGTAGTCGTTGATCATGTCGTGCGCGATGATCTTGTTGTCGCCGCGGGTGGACACCACGAACGCGTTCACCGCGACGAACGGCATCGGCCGCCGCCCGCCGGCGAGCGGCGGGACCGGCTGCACCTCGTGCGGGATGTCGGCGCCGCGCAGGTCCCCGAGCATCCGGGCCGGCGCGATGAGGAAGGGCACCGCGCCCTGCCCGAACAGCTCGATGGTCTCCGTGTCGTCGGTGTACTCGCAGGTCAACAGCCCGCGACCGCGCTCGCCGAGGGCGTGCAGCCGGCCGAACGCGCGGATCGACTCGTCCGTCGCCACCCGGATGTCGGCCGGGTTGGCGCTGCCGTCCGGCAGGGCGCCGAAGAGCTCGCCGCCGGCGCTGGAGTAGACCGGCTGCAGGTTGAACGGGTTGCCGGCCGCCCCGACCCAGATCCCCAGCGGCCGGGCGGCCGCCCCGCGGGCGCACAGCGCCTCGCCGATGTCCGCCAGCTCCTCGATCGTGGCGGGCGCCCGGGGCGCCAGCGCGGTGTTGCGGATCAGCGCCACGGTCTCCAGCGAGTACGGCACCCCGTACACCTGGCCGTCGACGGTGACCGCCCGCAGCGCCCGGTCCTGGAACTGGCTGAGCCGCCGCTCAGAAATGGTGATGGGTTCGAGCAGTCCGAGCTGGACCAGCTCGGGGATCCAATCGTGCGGGCAGATCAGGACCTCGCCGGCGTCGCCCTTGGTGGCGCTCTCGATGAACGCCTCCCGCAGCACCGGGAAGTCCTGCACCGTGAAGCCGACCGACACGCCGTTGCGGCGCAGGAAGTCGGCGGCGAAATCTGTCAGGGCGCCGGCGCGGCTCTCGTCGCAGAACACCATGACCTCGTCGCCGAGCTCCGAGAGCTTGCCGTGCTGGTCGCGGAACCAGCGCACCCCCGCCGAGTCGGTGAAGCTCATCTCCACCCGGAAGTCGGCCGCGTGCTGCGCGTCGCTGTCCACCGGCGCCGGCGCCGGCGCCGCGTGCCCCGGCCCCGTCGGAAGGGAGACGGGGTGGAAGGTGGTCTCGCCGGGCGGGATGACCGGCACCTCCAGGGCGACCGTCGTGTTGGAGTTGTGCAGGTCCACCACGCTCAGGGTGGCCCGGTAGACGGGCGTTTCCGAGGCGTTGCGCAGGTACACGCCCCACTGGTGGGCCGGCTCGCCGCCCGCCCGGAGGTTCCACCAGGCGGAGACGAGCGCGCCCTGGGCCCGCTTGAGCGCGAGCGCCTGCTGCGCCCTGTCCTGCGCGTTGAGCTGGTCGCGTTTGGACTCCACGCCGTACACCCGCTGGGCCGCGACCGCCGCGACCGCCGCGAAGATCAATGCCACCACGGTGGCCACGGCGGACACCCACTGGGCCACCAACTCCCAGTTACCCGCCAGCACCCCCCGCACGACACCTCCCCCCAACCCGAACCGGCCACCATCCTCGCGTGATCAAGGGAATGGTGCCGCGACACGCCGGG
>DASQDS010000416.1:0-3864 GCA_035634075.1 Pilimelia sp.
GCCCGCCGGGCGGCTACCCGCCGGCCGCGCCGCCGCCGGCAGCGGAGCCCGCAGCCGGCGGCTCGGGCGGGCTGATCGGCTTCGTGGTCGTCATCGGCCTCCTCAGCCTGCTCGCGTGCGCGGGCCTCATCGGCTACCTGACGTTCAAGTGATCACCGTGGAGCACAACACCACGATTCGGCCCCGACGGCCTGTCCAAGGCATAGTGGTCAGGGACCAGACGAGCGAAGGACGGCAGACGAGATGACTGCGCAGGCCCGCCTGCTGGGTGGCAGGTACCAGGTCGGCGAGCTGCTCGGCTACGGCGGCATGGCCGAGGTGCATCGGGGGCGCGACCTCCGGCTCGGCCGCGACGTCGCGATCAAGATGCTCCGCACTGATCTGGCCCGCGACAAGACCTTCCAGGAGCGGTTCCGCCGGGAGGCGCAAAACGCCGCCGCGCTGAACCACCCCGCCATCGTCGCGGTGTACGACACGGGCGAGGAGCGCGCACCGACCGGCGAGGCGCTCCCGTTCATCGTCATGGAGTTCGTCAGCGGCCGGACGCTCAAGGAGGTGCTCGCCGCCGAGGGCCGGCTCATGCCCCGGCGCGCCCTGGAGATCACCGCGGACATCTGCGCGGCGCTGGAGTTCAGCCACCGGCACGGGATCATCCACCGGGACATCAAGCCCGGCAACGTGATGCTGAACCAGAACGGCCAGGTCAAGGTCATGGATTTCGGCATCGCCCGGGCCCTGGCCAGCGGCGCCACCACCATGACCCAGACCAGCGCCGTGATCGGCACCGCGCAGGACCTCTCCCCGGAGCAGGCCCGCGGCGAAGCCGTGGACGCCCGCTCGGACGTGTACGCCGGCGGCTGCGTGCTCTACGAGCTGCTGTGCGGGCACCCGCCGTTCGTCGGCGACAGCCCGGTCAGCGTGGCGTACCAGCACGTGCGGGAGGACCCGAAGCCGCCGAGCTACGTCAACCCGGAGGTCGGCCCCGACCTCGACGCGGTCGTGCTCAAGGCGCTGGCGAAGAACCCGCTGAACCGCTACCAGAGCGCCGCGGAGATGCGGGCGGACGCGCTGCGGGCGGCGGCCGGCCGGGCGGTCCTGGCGACGCCGGTGATGAGCGAGGACGAGACGCTGGCGATGGGCGCACCGCACCGCGCCGCCGGCCCGCCGACGCGCCCGGTGGCGCAGGTCGGCGACCCGCGGCGCCGGCGGGCGTCGGCGTGGGTGCTGGCGGCGCTCAGCGCGCTGGGCGTCCTCGCGGTCGTGGCCCTCGCCGCCGGCCTCATCATCAGCAACCAGCAGGCGGACAAGGTGACGGTCCCCCGGGTGATCGGGCTGAACGGCACCGCGGCGCAGGCGGAGCTGACCAGGCTCGGCCTCAACATGCAGTCCGGCCCCGCGGTGACGAACGCCACCTGCAGGAAAGACCTGGTCACCGGGCAGCAGCCCGGCGAGGGGACCCGGATCGACAAGGGCGGGGCCGTGACCGTCAACGTCTGCGCCGGCCCCGGCACGGTGAATGTGCCCACGGGGCTGGTGGGTTCCACCCGCGATGCGGCCGAGCAGACCCTGTCGGACAGGGGCCTGCGGCCGCAGTTCGTCGACGTGGACAGCGGTGCACCGAAGGGCCAGGTGGTGGCGGTGCCGGCCCAGGGAAAGGCGGTCCCGCCCAACTCGCTGGTGGAGGTGCGTCTCTCTCGGGGCAACATGGTGGGCGTCCCGGGCGTGGTCGGGGAGTCCGAGGAAGCGGCCCGGGCGATTCTCAGCCAAGCGGGCTTCCGGGTGAGCGTCCGGTTCGACGACGAGGGCGGCGCCCCGGGTGAGGTGATCAGCCAAAACCCGACTTCGCGGGAGCCGGCAAAGCGGGGATCCACCGTCACGATCACCGTGCAGGAGGCGCCGCCGGAGCCCACCGATCAGCCTACGCAGTCGCCGGGCCCGACCGCGACGGCGTCACCGACGGGCGACACCGGCTGACCGCCGGACCTGGCTGACCGCCGGCCTGGTTGCGCGGATCAGGCGGTGGCGAAGGCGGCGCGGCGGCGGGCCTCCACCTCGGCGGCCAGCGCGGGCGCCCGCTCGACCGCGGCCGGGTGGCCGCACGCCGCCAGCCAGTTCGCCAGCATGGTGTGGCCGCCCTCGGTGAGCACCGACTCGGGGTGGAACTGCACGCCCTCGACCGGCAGCGTGCGGTGCCGCATCGCCATCACCACGCCGGACTCCGTCCAGCCGGTCACCTCGATCTCGTCCGGCAGCGTGTCCGGCAGCACCGCCAGCGAGTGGTAGCGGGTCGCGGTGAACGGGTCCGGCAGCCCGGACAGCACGCCGGCGCCATTGTGGTGGACCTCCGAGGTCTTGCCGTGCAGCAGCTCGGGCGCCCGCGTCACCGTGGCCCCGAACGCCGCACCGATGGCCTGGTGGCCGAGGCAGACACCGAAAATGGGCAGTTCACCGGCGTACGCCCGGATGATGTCCAGGCAGATGCCGGCCCGATCCGGCGTACCCGGGCCGGGGGAGAGCAGCACCCCGGCGGCGCCGGCGCGGCCGACGGCGGCCACGTCGATCTCGTCGTTGCGCCGCACCTCGCACTCGACCCCGAGCTGGCCGAGGTACTGCACGAGGTTGAAGACGAACGAGTCGTAGTTGTCGATGACGAGTACGCGCATGCGGTCACCTGTTGGGGGAGGCGGGCGGTTCGGCGTTGTTGCTCTCGGTGCTGTAGGGCAGGTCGAAGTCGTCGCCCGTGGGCTCGGCCGTGCCGGCGGGGTCATCGACCGGGCCGGCGCCGGGGTCGCCGGGCACCCCACCGTCGTCGGTCACCTGCACGTCGTCGAAGGGCAGCAGCGGTTCGGCCCAGGGGAAGACTACGTACCACAGCAGGGCCACCGTCAAGCCGGTGAGCAGCAGCGAGCCGACGATCTTGCCCGGGCGGCCGAACGGCAGGTGATGCCAGATCCACACGTACACGCCGTCAGCCCGCCAACTCCGCGGGCGGCGCGCCGCCCGCGCGCGGCTGGCTGCGGACGAGCTCGGCGTGCACGATCAGCCGCTGGTAGTTGTCGAACTTCGGGTTGCAGGTGGTCAGCGTCAGGAGCCGCTGGCCCTTCCGGAAGTGGGGCGGCGTCGGCCGGACCACCTCCGTCTGGTGCGGCCGCACGATGCGGGTCTCGCGCAGGTCGTAGACGAACCAGGTGGTGCGCGTCTCGACCACGATCTTGTCGCCGGCGGCCAGCTCGTCCAGCCGCCAGAAGGTGGCCCGGTTGCGGTGCCCCGCCACGGAGAAGTTGCCGGGCTGGCCGGGCATCGCGCTCTTCGGGTAGTGCCCCGGGGCGTACCGGATGTCCCGCGGCTTGACGCCCTCCACCACGACCCAGCGCTTCTTCAGCCTGGGGATGTGCAGGCGGGCGACCGCGCCGCCCGGCGGCGGCGCCAGGGCGGCCGCCGAGGGGGTGGCGCGCGGGGTGGGCGCACCCGTGGGCGGTGCGCCCCACTGGTCGTCGAGCTCGTCGTCGAGGGTGCTCTGGTGCGCGTCCACGACGGCGGACGTGCCCCACACCTCGTAGCCGGCGAACAGCAGCACGACGAGGCCCAGCGTGATCATTAGCTCGCCGGTGCCGCGGATGGTCGCCCGGACGACCGAGCCCACCGTGGTACGGGTGTACTCCGAGTGCACGCTGCGATAGCCCTCGTCCGTGCGGACCGGCCGCAGCGGCACGACGATCTCGCCGCGCCTGGGCTGGTCCCCCGGCTCGTCCGGGTCGTCGTCGCCGTCCCCGCCGGGGGCGCTCCCGGGCGGCGGTCCACCGCCCGGTCCGCGCGGGCCGCCGGGTCCACGGCCGCCGGGCCCACCCCCGCCGGGTCCACCCC
>DASQDS010000417.1:0-3221 GCA_035634075.1 Pilimelia sp.
GCCGGCACCGCCGGGCTGGTGGAGCGTTCGGAGGTGGCGACATGACGGACCCGGCACGGGTACGCCGGCACGCGGAGCGCGTGCGCGAACTGGTGGCCTCGGTGGTGCGTACGCAGATCAAGGATCCCCGGCTCGGCATGATCACGATCACCGACGCCCGGATCACCGCGGACCTGCGCGAGGCCACCGTCTTCTACACGGTCCTCGGCGACGCCGCCGCCGAGGCCGGCACGGCGGCGGCGCTGGAGAGCGCCAAGGGGCTCCTGCGCAGCACGGTGGGCAAGGCGCTCGGCCTGCGGCACTCGCCGACGTTGGCGTTCGTCCTGGACAACGTCCTGGATCACGCGAAGCACATCGACGACCTCCTGGCCGCCGCGCGGCACGCCGACGCCGAGGTGCAACGGCTCGCCGCGCAGGCCCGCTACGCGGGTGACGCCCAGCCGTACCGCCTGGACGAGCCAGCCGACGACGAGGACGACGACGGCTTCGACGACGACGCCGCCGAGGTGGAGCGGGTCGGCGGGGAGCGGGTCGGCGTGGACGCCGTCGAGGAGCGCCGGTGACGGGCGAGGGCCCGACCGGCGCGGTGACCCAGGCCCCCTTGCCGGCCGCCGCCGGTGGGCATGGTGCCGCGGCGGCGCCGGGCACCGCCGCGGCGGGCGACGCGCCGGCGGCGGAGGAGGTGCCGGCACCGGACGACGTACCGGATCCGGGCGCTGCTCCCCGTCCGGGGGCTGTTCCCCCTCCGGGCGCCAGCGAGCCCTGGGACGGGACGGCCGGGCCGACGGAGGCCGACTGGGCCGCCGCCGTGGCGGCCGTGCGCGCGGTCGGCACGGCTGGCCACGTGCTGCTGGTCTGCCACGTCAATCCGGACGGCGACGCCCTGGGCAGCATGCTCGGCTTCGGCCTCGGGCTGCGCCGGTTGGGCCTTGCGCACGTGCAGGCCACGTTCCCCGGCCCGCCGATGGTGCCGGAGCCGTTCCGCGGCCTGCCCGGCCTCGACCTCCTCGTCGCCGAGCCGGCCGCCGACGCCGAGCCGGACCTGCTGATCTGCTTCGACGCGGCGAGCGAGTCCCGGCTGGGTGGGCTGGCGGACCGGCTGGCCCGGGCCCGGGCGTCGCTCGTGCTGGACCACCACGCGTCGAACACGCGGTTCGGCGGCATCCACCTGGTGGACCCGCACGCCGCCGCCACCTCCGTCGTGGCGGACCGCCTCCTCGCCCGCCTGGGCGTGCCCCTGGACGCGGGGATCGCCGAGTGCCTGTACGTGGCGCTCGCCACCGATACGGGTTCGTTCCGGTTCGACATGACGACGCCGGCCGTACACGAGCTGGCAGCCCGGCTGATCGCCACCGGCATCCGGCCGGGGGAGATCTCCCGTCGGATCTTCGACACCCGCCCGTTCGGGGCCGTCCGGCTCTACGGCGAGGTGCTCGGCCGGGCGACGCTCGAGCCGGCCGCGGCGGGCGGCGCCGGTCTGGTGTGGACCTACGCGACACTCGCGGACCTCGCCCGGCATGGGCAGCAGCCGTACGTCCTGGAGCCGCTCATCGACTCGGTGCGGTGCACGGCCGAGGCGGACGTCTCCTGCGTCGTCAAGGAGGTCGCCGAGGCGGAATGGGCCGTCTCCATGCGCAGCAAGGGCGCGGTGGACGTGAGCCGGGTGGCCGTGGCGCTCGGCGGCGGCGGCCACCGCCTGGCGGCCGGCTTCACCGGCCGCGGCGGCGTGCAGGACGTGGTGGCGGCCATCCGGGCGGAGCTGGCGGCGCAGGCCGGCTGACCGCGGCGGTGTCCGGCCGCGCCGGGACACCGGCTCAGGGGGATTTCGGGGGTCCGGGCGGTACCCCGTGTTGTTCCCAGCGGCGACAATCGATTGCATGGAACCCGATCTCATCGCGGAGGTCCCCGACGCGTGGGACCGGCCGGGGGTCACGGTGCCGGGGCTGGCTGTGCTGGCTCTCCTGGGCGGCCAACTGCCCTCGTTCTCGTCCCGGGCGGAGTTTTACATCCTGGTGCTGGGTGGGACCGCCTTCACCGCCGGCGCACTCGGCGTCGTGCCGCGCTGGCCGGCTCCCCGGGTGTCCGGCCGGGGGGCGGCGTGGTGGCTGCTCCCCATCGCCCTGTTCGGGGCGGTGGAGGGGGCGACGTTCGGGGTCCGCTCCGACCGCTATCCGACCCTGTCGGCGCTCTTCGATCCCGTCCTGGAGAGCGAGATCATGCGCTCGGCGTTCTTCTTCGGCTGGCTCGCCGCCTTCTGGGCGCTGGTGCGCCGGTGACCGCGACGCGGGTGGCGGTGCTGGCGCTGTTCGCGTCGGTGCTCGCGGCCGGCGCGGTACTCCAGTGGGTGGCGCGCCGGGAAGGGTCCGACGTGCCGACGCTGGGCGCGGTGTGCGCCGCCGTGCTGGCGTACGAGGTGCGCCGGGTGCCGGTCGGCCGCCTCGGCCTGCTGGGCTTCTGGTGGTGGATCGGCTGGCACTTCTTCGCGCGCTGACGTTTCGGCGGCCGGTCCGCGGGGATCTAGCGGAACATCACCTGTACGGGTGTTAAGAGGGTCCCCACGTCCCGTATCCCGGGAACAGGGCGCAGATCGCGGACCTGAACGATAACTTAGATCTGTTGCGCAAAGCAGTATCCGCGCATGCCGAGTCAACACCCCCACACGGGTGCCTCCAGGGTCCGACCGACCCGGGCCGACGCGCTACGGCAACCACTCCGGCGATCCCGGACGGTAGCGACCGCGTCCCGCACGACGCCCCCGGGCGCCGCGCACGCCGAGCGAGTCGGCGCGCCGCCGCCTCCCCTGGAAGGACCGTCACCATGCCGACAAAGCCCAAGCCCGAGTCCACGGACGACGCCCGCGAGCAGGCACGCCGCGCGCTGCAGACGTCGATGGACACCCGCCAGTAGTCAGGCCCACGAGCCGGCCGGTGGCCGGCCCGTAAGTAACGCACGATGTTGTAGGCCTTACCGGCGGCGTGCCACGATACGGGGCGATGACCGCCCCGCACGCCGATCTCCGCAGGATCGCGGGGCTGGCGCTGCCCGCCCTCGTGGTGCTCGCCGCCGAGCCGCTGTATGTGCTGGTGGACACCGCCGTGGTGGGCCATCTCGGCCGTACCGCCCTCGCCAGCGTCGCCCTCGGCGGCGGGCTCATGTCGGTCGCCGCCTGGCTGGGCACCGTGCTCGCCTACGGGACCACCGGGCGGGCCGCGCGCCGGTAC
>DASQDS010000418.1:0-3296 GCA_035634075.1 Pilimelia sp.
CAGGGTGAGCGCCGCGCCCTCGGCGTAGGCGGCGTCGAAGGCGGCGTCCCCGATCGCCGCCCGCACGCGCGCCTGCTGCGCCGCCCAGTAGGCCCCGTACACCCCCGGCGCCGCCCGCAGGACCGACCGGGTCGCCTGGGCCGCGCCGAACAGCCGCGCCGCCGCCCCCGGCTCGCCGCCCAGGGCGCAGCGGGCCGCGATCGCGCTGATCGTGTCGCAGGCCAGCCCGTGGAACCCGTGCGCGGTGCGGGAGCGCAGCGCCACCACCAGGTGCTCGTGCGCCGCGACGAGGTCGCCGCGGGCCAGCGCCACCATGCCGAGCAGCATGTCGACCTCCCGCCGCCCGCGCTCCGCCGGCCGGCCCGCCTCCACCGGGCGGGCCGCCCCCAGCACGTCGGCCGCCTCGTCCAGCGCGCCGCGCTGCCACAGCAGCTCGGCCAGCCGGTACACGGCCGGGAGCGCGTCCCCGGCGACGTGGTACGTGGCCGCCCACTGGATCACCTCCCGGCAGGCCGCCTCGGCGTCCGCAAGCTGGCCGGCGCCCATCAGCGCCCCACCCCGCCCGGACAGCACCCGCGCCAGCAGGCCGGGGTCGCCCGCCTGCCGGGCCGCCGCCTCCGCGCGCTGCGAGAAGCGGAGCTCCTCGGCCTGCTCGCCGTCCGCGGCGGCATGCAGCGAGTGCGAGTGGTACGCGGCGGCAAGCTCGGCGTCCGGGACCAGCTCGCCGGTCTCGGCGATGCGGCCGTACAGCCGGAACAGCCACAGCCGGCCCTCCCGGGCCAGGCCGCGCTCCCGCCACCACACGTCCAGGCCACCGGCGAGTTGCAGGCCCAGGCGGGCGCTGCCGCCGGTGGCCGCCCAGCGCAGCGCGGCGCGCACCTCGTCGGCGAGCGGGTCCAGCCGGTAGAGCGACAGCGTCGCCGGCCGGCCGTCGCGGCCCAGCCGCGCCCGCTGCAGCGCGTGCAGGGCCCAGGCGACGTGCCGGTCGCGGGCCGCCTGCTCCTCGCCGGTCTCGGCCAGCCGGCGGGCGGCGTACGCGCGGATCGGGTCCAGCATCCGGTACGACGTACCGCCGCCCGCCACGGTCTCGGCCAGCACCAGCGACTTGTCCACGAGCAGGGCGAGGGAGTCCAGCGGGTCCTCGTCCAGCAGCCACTCCAGCGTCGGAAGGTCGACCGGGCCGGCGAAGACGGCGAGCCAGCGCAGCAGGCGGGCGGCCGGCGGCCCGAGCGTGCGGTACGACCACGTGACGGTCGCCTGCATCGTCCGGTGCCGCTGGGTGCCCCGCCGGCCGGGCACCGACGCCCCGGGCTGCGCCGCCGCAGCTCCCGGCGGCTCCCGGCCCGCGTCCAGCGCCCCGAGCAGGTCGTCCAGGCGTTCCGAAAGCTGGTCGGCGGAGAGCACCCGCAGGCGCGCGGCCGCCAGCTCGATCGCGAGTGGCAGCCCGCCCAGGCGGACGGCCACGCGGGCCAGGTGGGGCAGCTCCGCCGGCGCTGCGGGCCGGCCGCCGCGGGCCGCCGCCGTGCGGTCCAGCAACAGGGCGAGCGCGTCGGACGGCGCCTGATCCGCGGCCGGCATCAGCGACAGCGGGGGGATCCGCCAGACCAGTTCCCCGGGTACACCGAACGGCTCCCGGCTCGTCGCCAGCACCGAGACACCGGCGCCGCCGGCGAGGAGCCGGGCCGCGATCTCGGCCGCGGCGGCCGGCTGGGCGTCGCACGTGTCCAGCAGGAGGAGCATCTGCCGGCCGGCGGCGTGCTCCACGACCGTGTCCACGATCGGCCGGCCGGGCTCGGGCCGCACCCCCAGCGCGGTGGCGATCACCATCGCCACCAGGCCCGGGTCCGTCACAGAGGCCAGGTCGACCAGCCACACCCCGTCCGGGTGCCGGTCCCGCAGCCCGCCGGCCGCCTCGAGGGCCAGCCGGGTCTTGCCCGCCCCGCCCGCGCCGACCACGGTGACGAGCCGGTGGGCGCCGACCAGGCCGCGCAGCTGGGCGACCTCGGCCTGCCGGCCGACGAACGCGGTGACCTGAGTGGGCAGGTTGTGGGCCCCGCTGCCCGCCGTGCGGGGCCGCGGGAAGTGCCGCTCCAGCCCTGGCGCGACGAGCTGGAACAGCCGCTCCGTGCCGTCGAAGCCGCGCAGCCGGTGCAGCCCGAGGTCGGCCAGCGACGCCTGCGGCGGGAGGTCGGCGTGCCGGGCGGTCGCCGCCGAACAGAGCACCTGCCCGCCGTGGGCCGCCGCCGCGATCCGCGCGGCCCGGTGCACCTCCGGGCTGGCGTACTCCCCGCCCTGGGGCTCGGCGTAGCCGGTGTGCAATCCCATCCGGACCCGGGGTGTCCCGTCGGTCGGCCATTCGTGCGCGGCGAGCGCCCGCTGCGCCGCCAGGCAGGCGTCCAGCGCCGCACCCGCGTCGTCGAACGCGAGGAAGAAGGAGTCGCCCTCGGTGAACAGCTCCGCGCCGTGGGCCCCGGTCAGCGTGCGGCGGAGCAGCCGCCGGTGCGCGGCCAGCATGGCGCGATATTCCGCACCGAGCATCTGGGCGAGCCGAGTCGAGCCCTCGATGTCGGTGAACAGGAACGTCACCAGCCCACTGGGCAGCCCGACCCGTGCCGACAATGCTGAACCTCCGCCCCTGCGAAGTCGGGTTCATGCTGCCGCACCACCGCAAGCCAGGACATCGGCGAATCGGACGGCTCGCGGCCCGCGAGACGGGTGACCCGGGGGCTGGGGGTCGAGGTGTGGCCACGAGCAGGCGAGGCGGGGTTGCGACTCGAGGTGCCCAACGAGGTCGACCGGCCACGGTTGCGGCCTGTCAGGTCAGTCGTGACGGGCCGTAAGGGGGTTGCGACGGGCTGCTCAGCAGCCGCAACCGCCGCCACAGCACCCGCCGCCCGCGGGGGCGGCCGGCGCCCCGCCGCCCGGGCCGCGGCCGGTCAGGGCGACGGTGGACAGCAGTTTCACCGTGTCGTCGTGCCCGCGTGGGCAGGCGACGGCGGTGCCGGATTCGCTCATCGGGCGGTTGACCTCGAAGGTGTCGCCGCACGCGCGGCAGCGGAACTCGTACCGGGGCATGGGGCCAGCCGACGACTACCGGTGGCCGGGACCAGACGGTGGCGCCCCGGCTGAGCAATACTCGACTGCGTGGTGATGGACGGGGACGAGACACCGGACGCGCGGCCGAGCCTGCGACCGGCAGCGCCCCCTGGGCCCGCCACGCCGGCCACGCCCGCTGTACCGCCGCAGCCGGCCACGCCGGCCGTACCGCCGCAGCCGGCCACGCCGGCCGTACCGCC
>DASQDS010000419.1:0-2991 GCA_035634075.1 Pilimelia sp.
TGGAGCGGCCCCTGAAGTTATGCGCATCGGTGAGCTCCCGGCGACGGCACGATGGCGGGCAACGGTGGCGATACGGAGGGTGGTTAAAGCCGTCCGAGCCTTCCTAGCATCCATCCGTTGAAATATCTACATGTATCACCGAGGATCCCCAAAACCCAACGCCGACCTGCGGCCTCGCGGGCGGCCCGCCGCCGGACGCGGGCCGGTGGAGTCGTCAGGCGGGGCGGCCGGGGCCCGTGGGGGCACGGTCACCCGGACCGGCGGCCAGGCCTCCCAGGAGTGCGCCGAGGAGCCCGCACAGCGTGACGATGCCCGTCCACATCTCGGCCGGCCAGCGCACGCCCTCCTCGACGTACAGGCCCAGCAGCTGGCCGGACCACACCAGCATCGCGAACAGCGCGCCGGCGACCGGCAGGCGCATCCACGCCGCCGGCCCGCGGGCGGCGTCCAGCCGGTGCAACAGCACGTCGGCAAGCGCGGCACCGAGCAGGGCGCCCAGCGCACCGGCGGTGGCCGCTGAGGGGAACTCGAACATGATCAGAGTGAACAGGGACACGCCGGCCACGATCGCCGTGCCCGCACCGGCGGTGGCGCGGCGCCGGTGGACCAGCAGCAGCGGGATGGCGAGCAGGAGCGTGCTCACCACGTACGCGCCCACGCCGGCGATCGCGAGGAGCTCCGCGCCGCCGCCCTGGTCGCGTTCGACGTCGTACGCGACGGTGGGCGCCGCCTTCAGCAGCGCCGACGAGTGGCTGAGCAGGATCGTCGCCCCCATGGCACCCAACGTCGCCGCCCCGACCCCCGCCGCGGCGCGCAGCCGGCCGTTCGGGTTGGCCCACGAGGAGCGCAGCGGGCTGGTGACCATGAGGATGGCCCCGACGTCGATCAGCATGTGGCTCGGGCTGAACGCGGCGTTCAGGCCGACCTCCACGCCGAGCGTCTCGTGCCAGACCATGTCCGCCAGGCCGCCCACGACGAAGAGCAGCACGCCCAGCGCACCGGCCCGGTAGCCGGCCGGCCAGCCGTCGCGCCACCATCGCGGGGCCTGTACCCGCCGCCGGTACGCCAGCCAGAACGTCCACGCCGCGGTGGCGCTCAGGCCGCCGTACAGCAGCGCGTGCCACGGGGTGAAGAAGCCCTCCAGCGTCTCCACGATGTTGGCGTGTGCCCAGCCGTCCGCCAGCGCGCCGGCGATGAGGCAGGCGCCGAGCAGGACCGTGACCACGTCCTCCCGGACCGTCGCCGGGCCGACAGTCGGCCCGGGCACCGTAGGCGGGCGGCCCGGCGGCGGCGCCGGCGCGCCCTGGCGCACTTCGCTCATCGTCACGACAATCCCCCATCGCCCACCGTCGCCGTCCCAGCCATGCTCCCGCAAACGGGGCGCCGGGAGAAGGCCCCCGCCCGGCCGCGCGGTTTTCGGCACGGCGCGGCCGTCGCCCGGGCGACCAGAGTGGACACGCGGCAGTGGACACAGCGGCCGGGATTCCGCCACACTGCCGGGTGTCGTGCGGACACAGTGTGCGGCGCCGGCTCACCGCCCCTCGGCACGATGACGGCCCCGGGGGCCGCCGTGGCCGCCGACCGGAGCCGGAGGCGAGCCGATGACAACCCTTTCGGTCGTGGTCGAGCGGGACGCCGGCCGCGGCGTCACGGTCGTGGCGACCGCGGGGGCGCTCACCCCCGACAGCCACGGCCGGCTGTACGACGCGGTCGCCGCGGCGCTCGCCGATCTGCCGTACACGGTGATCGTGAACCTGGCCGCCACGACCGTCGCAGACGCCCCGCTGATGGTCGGCCTCCGGCCGCTCAACGATGCCGCCGCCCGCGAGCCGGGGGTCGGCCTGGTGTGGTGCGTGCCGGCGCCGGGGGTGGCGCGGCTCCTGCGTGGCCACGCCGGCGCACTGGCCGTGTGCGGCGGACTGGAACAGGCCAACCTGCTGGTCCCCCGCGGCGCGGCGGCACCCTGGGTGTCCGCCCGGCTGCCGCCGGAACCCGAGTCGGCCAGCCTGGCGCGGCTGCTGGTCGGCGATGCGTGCCTGCGGTGGGGGCTGCCCGGCCTGCTCGACCCGGTCCGAGCCGTGGTGACGGAGCTGGTGGCCAACGCGATCGAACACGCCCCGGGCGAGCTGACCGTCACCGCCGCGCTGCGGGCCCCGCAGGTCGTCGTCGCCGTGCACGACGGCAGCCCCGTGGAGCCCCGCCTGTCCACCGTGTCCGCCCGGCGGTTGGCGCCCGGGGCGCGGGGGCGGGGGCTGCATCTCGTGTCGGCGTTCGCGGCCGCCTGGGGCACCGTGCGCAAGGCCGCGGGCGGCAAGGCGGTCTGGGCGTCGCTGCGGGCGCCAGCCGATGTGGCGGGTCCGGGACGACCGGGTCCGGGTGACGACAGCGACCGGCCTACCGCGAGGTAGGCTCGCGTTCGCCGCGCGCCCGGTCGAAACGCTGCTGCGCGCGCCCACCCGGACAGGAGTTCCACAGTGAGCACGTACGTCATCACCATCACGCCGGACGGCCGCGAGCCGCAGGCCGCGCAGACCACCGTCCGGGTGGACACGGCCAGCGGCCAGACCCGGATCACCGAACTCACCATCAAGGCACCGCAGGGTGGCGGCATCGCCCCCGGCGACCTGCCTGTCGTCGACCTCGACCTGCTCGTCCGCGCCCTCACCCCCGCTTCGGCGGCAACCACGCCGCCCACGGCCGCGCCGCCGGTGTCAGCCCCGCCCGTGTCGGCCCTGGCCGTGTCACCGCCGGCGGAATCCGCACCGGCGGAAACGTCAATGGCGGAAACATCAATGGGGGAAACGTGGTCGGCGGAAGCAGCACCGGCGGAAGCGGCGACGGCGGAAGCGGCGACGGCGGAAGCAGCACCGGCGGAATCACCGACGGCGGCGCCCGCGCCGGCGGCCGCGACCAGAGCCAAGGCCCGCACCCCCGCCGCCACCGGCAGGACCCGCACCACCACCCCGGCCGCCACTGGCAAGACCCGCGCCC
>DASQDS010000420.1:0-4594 GCA_035634075.1 Pilimelia sp.
CCAGCCGCAGCCGGGCCGCGGACGGGCCCGCCCGCCGCCGCGCCGCCGCGGCGAACAGGCCCGCGGCGGCCAGCTCCCCCGACACGAAGACCGTCACGGCGACGAGGACCAGCAATCCCGGCAGCGGGCGCGGCGCGAAGACCAGCGGGCCCGCCGTGCCGAGGTAGCCCAGCAGGGCGGCGGTGGTCAGCCACCGGGGCACCGGCCCGAGCCGGTTGGCCAGCCGCATGGTGAGGTACGGCTGCGCGAGCAGCAGCACGGTCGACGCGGGCGACACAGCCCGGGGCAGCTCGCCGGAGACCTGGCCGACCACGCCCAGCGCGAACAGCGCGGCCATGGCGAGGAACACCATGGTCACGTCGCGCTGCACGGGGTCCCGGCTGCGGGCGTATGCCCACAGCCCGCGCAGGAAGATGAGCGCGAAGAGGAACTCCGCGGCCAGCAGCATTATCTGGTTACTGTCCATAGTTATCGCCGAGCAGACTGTAACCAGTCCAGCGCTGCGCTGGTGTGTGATCAGCGCAGGAAGAGGTTCGCTCCCACCGTGCACAAAACCGACAGCACGACAGAGACCAGGATCATCCCGAGGCAGCCGAGGCCGCCACCGAGCGGGCGCACCTCGACGTTTCCGATTCTCATGGCCACCGCCTACCCGGCGGTGGCCGTCCTCACCCCGCCGCTCGGCCGGCCGGCCGGCCGCCACCGGGCCGCGCCGATCTAGGCTGAGGCACATGCAGCGCTGGCGGGGGTACGACGCGGTGCCGGCCGGCTGGGGCCGCTCGGTCGTCACGATCGGTGTCTTCGACGGCGTCCACCGGGGCCACCAGGCCACCATCGGGCAAGCCGTCGAGCGGGCCCGGGAGCGCGGGCTCCGGTCGGTGGTGGTGACCTTCGACCCGCACCCGGCGGAGGTCGTCCGGCCCGGCTCGCACCCGGCCGTGCTCACCGAGCCGGGCCGCAAGGCGGAGCTGGTGGCGCGGCTCGGCGCCGACGCGCTGTGCGTCCTGCCCTTCACGGCGGAGTTCTCCCGCCTGCCCGCCGAGGAGTTCGTGCACGACGTCCTGGTGCGGCACCTGCACGCCGCGGTCGTGGTGGTGGGGGGCAACTTCCGGTTCGGCCACCGGGCGGCCGGCGACGTCGCCATGCTGCGGGCGCTGGGCCGGACCTTCGGCTTCGCGGTGGAGGACACGAACCTCGTCGCGACGGACGGCACCATCTTCTCCTCGACGTACATCCGGGCCTGCGTGGACGCCGGCGACGTCGCGGCCGCCACCGCCGCGCTGGGCCGGCCGCACCGGCTGGAGGGCGTGGTCGTGCGCGGCGACCAGCGCGGCCGGGAGCTGGGGTTCCCCACCGCGAACCTGTTCTACGGCCCGTACGCCGCCGTGCCCGCGGACGGCGTCTACGCCGCCCGGCTGGTCCGGCGGGGGGCGCCGGGGGCGCCGGAGCGGCCCGGACTGCCGGCCGCGGTGTCCATCGGCACCAATCCCACGTTCGCGGGCCGCGAGCGCCGGGTGGAGGCGTACGTGCTCGACTTCGACGGCGACCTCTACGGCGAGCGGGTGGCCCTGGACTTCGTCGCCCACCTGCGGGAGATGCGCCGCTACGACGGGATCGACCCGCTGGTCGCGCAGATCCGCGAGGACGTCCGGCAGACCCGCGATCTGCTCGCCGACGGCGGGGAGTGATTGGCCGACCGCGGCCCCGGGCAGGTCCGGCGAGGGACGCCGGGGCGGGCTGATAGTGTGGGCGGGACGCCGGATTGCCGGCGCATGGCCCCGCGTGCCTGCACGACGCCGCGGGTGCGGGGCCCAAAGCCCCAGCGAAGCAGGGAGACAATGGCGCTCGATCAGGAAGCCAAGAGCAGGATCCGCCAGGAGTACGCGACGGTCGAGGGGGACACCGGTTCGCCGGAGGTTCAGGTCGCCGTCCTCACCAAGCGGATCGCCGACCTCACCGAGCACCTCAAGGTGCACAAGCACGACCACCACAGCCGTCGTGGTCTGCTGCTGCTGGTCGGCCGGCGGCGCCGGCTGCTCAACTACATCCAGAAGAAGGACATCAGCCGTTACCGGGCGCTCATCGAGCGCCTCGGCCTGCGGCGGTGAGCCGGGCGGGGGGAGTCGTCCACCCGGCACTCCCCCCGCACACCCCATACCGGGGCTGACGCACCACTGACGTGGGGAGCGGGTCGGCGCACCGGTCCTCGGTAGTGGCTCCCGGGCCGCCGGCGCTTCCGCCGGTCCACCCGGGCGCTTCGATCGAAGACCGGCCGCCCGAGCAGCTCGCCTCCATGGCCCGTGGTTCGCCCCACGACCGAAGGAGCACAGCACGCCCATGACCGAGCAGACCAACCTCGGCACGCAACACAGCAAGGCAGTCATCGACAACGGCGCCGCCGGCACCCGCGAGATCATCTTCTCGACCGGTCGCCTCGCCCGGCAGGCCGCCGGCTCGGTGACCGCGCAACTGGGCGACACCGTCGTCCTGTCGGCCACGACCGTCGGCCGGCACCCCAAGGAGCAGTTCGACTTCTTCCCGCTCACCGTGGACGTCGAGGAGCGGATGTACGCCGCGGGGCGCATCCCGGGCTCGTTCTTCCGCCGCGAGGGCCGGCCCAGCGAGGACGCGATCCTCACCTGCCGCCTCATCGACCGGCCCCTGCGCCCCAGCTTCGTCAAGGGGCTGCGCAACGAGGTGCAGGTCGTCGAGACGATCCTGTCGCTGGACCCGGCGCACCCGTACGACGTGGTGGCGATCAACGCCGCGTCGATGTCCACCAAGCTCTCCGGCCTGCCGTTCTCCGGCCCGGTCGGGGCGACGCGGATGGCGCATGTGGACGGCTCCTGGATCGCCTTCCCGACCCACGAGGAGCTCTCCCGGGCCACCTTCGACATGGTGGTGGCGGGCCGGGCGCTGCCCGACGGCGACGTGGCCATCATGATGGTCGAGGCGGAGGCGACGGAGCACACCGTCGCGCTGGTCGCCGGCGGTGGCGTCGCGCCGACCGAGGAGATCGTGGCGGGCGGCCTGGAGGCCGCGAAGCCGGCGATCCGCGAGCTGTGCCGGGCGCAGGAGGAGCTGGCCGGCGTGGCCGCCAAGCCGGTCGCCGAGTTCCCCGTGTTCCTCGACTACGCCGACGACGTGTTCGAGGCCGTCGCCGGCGCCGTGCGCGGCGAGGTGGCGGAGGCGTTGAAGATCGCCGCCAAGGCCGAGCGCGAGGACGCGCTGGACCGCATCAAGGACAAGGCGTACGAGCAGCTCGGCGATCAGTTCGCCGGCCGCGAGAAGGAGCTCGGGGCGGCCTTCCGGTCGCTGACCAAATCCGAGGTGCGCAACCGCGTGCTGCGCGAGCAGGTGCGCATCGACGGGCGCGGCCCGCGCGAGATCCGGCCGCTGACCGCAGAGGTGCAGGTGCTGCCGCGGGTGCACGGCTCGGCGATCTTCGAGCGGGGCGAGACCCAGATCATGGGCGTCACCACGCTCAACATGCTCCGGATGGAGCAGCAGCTGGACACGCTCTCGCCGGAGAAGCACAAGCGCTACATGCACAACTACAACTTCCCGCCGTACTCGGTCGGCGAGACCGGCCGGGTCGGGGCGCCCAAGCGCCGCGAGATCGGCCACGGCGCGCTGGCGGAACGGGCCCTGATCCCGGTGCTGCCGGGCCGGGAGGAGTTCCCGTACGCCATCCGCCAGGTCTCCGAGGCGCTGGGCTCCAACGGGTCCACGTCGATGGGCTCCGTCTGCGCCTCGACGATGTCGCTGCTGTCGGCGGGCGTGCCGCTCAAGGCGCCGGTCGCCGGCATCGCGATGGGCCTGATCTCCGACGAGGTCGAGGGCAAGACGCAGTACGTCACGCTCACCGACATCCTGGGCGCGGAGGACGCGTTCGGTGACATGGACTTCAAGGTCGCCGGCACCCGGGACTTCGTGACCGCGCTGCAGCTCGACACCAAGCTGGACGGCATCCCGTCGGACGTGCTCGCGGGCGCGCTTCAGCAGGCGTACGACGCCCGGCAGACCATCCTGGACGTCATGCAGCAGGCGATCGAGGCCCCGGCCACGATGTCGGAGTACGCGCCGCGGGTCACCACGGTGCGCATCCCGGTCGACAAGATCGGCATGGTCATCGGGCCCAAGGGCCAGACGATCAACGCGATCCAGGACGAGACCGGCGCCGAGATCTCCATCGAGGACGACGGCACGATCTACGTCGGCGCGACGAACGGCCCCGCGGCGGAGGCGGCGGTCGAGCGGATCAACGCGATCGCCAACCCCACGATGCCGAAGGTGGGCGACAAGTTCCTCGGCACGGTCGTCAAGACGGCCGCGTTCGGGGCGTTCATCTCGTTGCTGCCCGGCCGCGACGGCCTGCTGCACATCTCCAAGGTCGGCAACGGCAAGCGGGTGGAGCGGGTCGAGGACTTCCTCAACGTCGGCGACAAGGTCGAGGTGCAGATCGCGGAAATCGACAACCGCGGCTAGATCTACATGGACAAGGTGCGCGCGGCGGGCGAGGAGGCCCCGGCCGCGGCGGCCGGCGGTGAGCGGCCGGCCAGCCGCGACCGCGGCGACCGCGGCCCCCGGGACC
>DASQDS010000421.1:0-18069 GCA_035634075.1 Pilimelia sp.
GCCGAGCGCCTGGCCCGCGAGCACGACCGCGCCCGCCAGCCGGCTCAGCACGGGCCGCGGCGGGACTCCGCGCCGCGTCCGCACGACTCAGGGGATGGTGATCTGAGTGGCGTAGCCGTCATTGTTCCAGTGGTGCGGGCCGTCCCAGATCGTCTCGCGGTTGTAGAGGTTCCAGTAGTCCTCGCGCACGGCGTAGCCCCGGGTCCGGTACATGGTGGCGACGTGGCTTTCCGCCTGCTCGTTGTCCCCGGCGTAGCCGTTGCTGCAGCCCTCGCGGTAGTCGTTGTGGCTGGTCCCGATGACGAAGTAGCCGAGGTTGACGTTGTACATCCGGTCCGTGTTGCTCGGCGCGAAGACGCGGAAGTGGTAGTTGTGGTTGCCCGGGCAGGTGCCGCCGCCCCAGGCGCCGGGGAACTGCTTCAGGCCCCTGTCCTGGTCCCAGCCACCGCGCACGTACGAGTACATCAGGCTGCCGGCGTGCGGCTGCACCGCCGAGACGACCGCCTTGACCTTGGGCACCGTCGCGTTGTTGGTGAAGATCAGGTTCACCGCCCAGTCCACGTTGTTCGGACTGCGGCTCGTGGACCGGTAGTCGTAGTTGTCGAAGCTGTCGCCGCCGCCCGGCATCGTGATGTTCAGCCAGCTGCCTTGGATCACCCGGTCGGCCTGGGCCGGCGCTGCCGCCGTCAGCACCGCCGCGGCGATCAGCCCGGTCACCGCGAGGCCGCGGGCCACCCGCGACTGGCTACGCCCCTTGTGGATTGTCATCGTCGACCATTCCCCCGTTCGACACCGCCGGGGCGCGACCACCGCGCCACGGACCTTCGTTCGGGGGAGTCGGAGACCTGCGTCGGCGCACTGCGGTCACCCGGCCACGGGTGCCGTGACCAGGACGTGAGCCGCTTCAATACCACCGCTGGGCGGTCCGTTCAGCCGCCCCTCCCCCGTTGCCTCTGTCGTAGCGAAGCAGCTTCCGGTTGGCCGGTCAATGCCCGCCCACCCACGCGTGCAAGATCCCGCACCGGCACCCCACACGTTGCCCACAGCCTGTGGACAGCCGGCCCTTGCCTGTGGACAGTCGGCGGATCGAGGCGGCCAGCGGCTAACCCGGCTTGTGGGCCTCGATGAGGAACCGTTGGGCGTGCGCCTCGAACGGGCCGTACCGGCGGATGTGTTCATGCAGCTCGGCGAGCCGCTGCCGGTACCGCGCCACCGAGAAGTCCGGCACCGTCCAGATCACCTTGCGCAGGAAGTGCACGACCGCCGCGATGTCGTTGAATGTCGTACGCAGCGCCTCGCGCCGCAGGTCGGTGACGACAAGTCCGGCGGCCTCGGCGGCGGCCGCGGCGCGGGCGGGGTTGCGCGCGTCGCTGACGGGACGCGGCCCCATCAGGAACTCGGCGAGCTCACGGTTGGAGCCGGCACCGATCTGCTGGGACAGGTACGTCCCGCCGGGCTGGAGGATGCGCGCCACCTCGTCCCACCGGACCACGTTCGGGTGCCGGCTCACCACGAGGTCGAAGCTGTCGTCGCCGAAGGGGAACTCGGCGTCCTCCGGGACCTCGACCACCCGCACGTTCAACGGCTCCAGGGTGCGCCTGGCCAGCGCGAGGTTGGGCGGCCAGTTCTCGGTCGCCACCGTCACCGGCGCCAGCTTGGGCACCTCCGCCAGCACCTCACCACCGCCGGTCTGCACGTCGACGGCGGCGTGCGCGCGCTCCATCCGCGCCGACATCAACCGCAGGTAGCCCCACGAGGGGCGCTCCTCCGTGGCCCGGCCCTCGAACCAGGAGAAGTCCCAGCCGGCGACGGGGACCGACGCGCCCTCGTGGAGCAGCTCCTCGAACGTGGCCGGCCGGTTCATCGGCACATCCTCCCGCCGGCGCGGACAGGCGACAAGCACATTACCGTCGGACGCCGCGCGGCCACCCGGCCGAAGCGCGGCACTGTCGGTGATCTGACCCCGACCCCGTTCGAGTGCCATGGGAAAATCTCCCGGTGGCAGACCTTTTGCGCTTCGAGTCCGATCACGGCACGCTCCTCGTCCAGGAGAACGGGGCCGGGGATCTCGAGCGGGTCGGCATGCTGGACCGGGTCCGCCCGGCCCGCGAGCGGCTGGAGGTGGCGCTCGCCCAGGTCCGTCCCGCCGTCGACGCCGCGCTCGCGACGGTCCGGGAGGCGGCGGTGCTGCCGAACCAGATCGAGATCGAGATTGGGGTGACGCTGACCGCGGAGGCCGGCGCCGTCCTGGCCCGGACGGCGACGCAGGGACACCTGATCGTCAGACTGACCTGGGTCGCGCCGATCGCGACCGACGAGCCGTGACCGGCCGCGAAGACCAGCGTTGACCACGTCGCAGACCCTCGCCGGCCGGGTCCGGATACTGGCCGGCGACCCGCCGGTGGTCGCCGGCGCGGGCATCCAGCTCACCGCCAACCACGTGCTGACCTGTTGGCACGTGGTGCACGACGGGCACTCGACCCGCCGCCCGCTCGGGGTCGACGTGCCGGCCGAGCGGCAGGGACCGGTCGCCGCCGACATGATCTGGTCCGCCGACATCGGGCCGGACGGCGGCGGTGACCTGGCCGTGCTGCGGACCGCGGCGGTGCTGCCGTCGGCTCCCGCCGCGCTGGCCGACCACGGCGACTCCGATGTGGACGTGCGTATCGTGGGATACCCGCCGTACAGCCCGGCGCAGGTGATCGCGCGGGCGCGGGCGACCGGGCCGGCGGACGCCGGTACCGGCTGGCGGCAGCTGGATCAGATCTCCGCCACCACTGCGGCGGTCAGCCCCGGGTTCAGCGGGGCGGGGGCGTTCGACGCGGACGGGGCGGTGGTCGGCATGGTGGTCGCCAAGGCGACCGCGGGGCACGGGACGGTCGCCTGGATGCTCCCGGTACGGCATTGGCACGCGTTGCTGCCGGCGAGCCTGCGGCTGCCGGTGCTCACGCGCGTGACCCGGGCGCACGCTCCGTCGTTCGACGAGAAGATGGCCCTGTCCCGGCTCCTCGCGCAGGTTCCCGTGCTGCGCGAGCCCGACAGCCGCCAGGCTGTCGTCTCCGCGCTGCCGGAACACCTCCGGCTCGCCGTGCCGTCCTACGGCCGGCTTGGTCTGGACACCTTCGGTCTGGTCCGGACGGTACTAGAATTCCACGAAGGTCTCGCTGATCTGCATCGGGTGCTGCTGGCACTGGAAGGACCGTCGAGCGTTCCGTTACAACGATTCCATGACCTTGCCGCGAGCCTGGGGTTGCTGCCCCGGGCGGGGGAGGATCGGTGACCGCCGCCCGCATGCCGAACGCGCAGGTCACCGCCATCTGCGCGGCGCTCATGTCGCTGCCGGCGATGAGCGACGAGAGCAACCGTTCGCTGTACCTGGACGAGGTGCAGGGCGAGCTGGCCAAGTCGCTTGTCGTCCCGCGGCACACCGAGGTCAAGCACGACCTCCACCGGATCGTGCGGGCCTGCGATCAGGAGCCCGGCGGGATCGCCGCGCTCCTGCGGGTGGTCGGCAACTTCCATCCGGGCGCGGCCGCGGTCACGGTGGCCCGCCAGCTGTACGCCACCTGGAGCCTGGCCCGGCTGGTGGCGGACGCGCCGCCGGACGTCGTCGCCACGGCGGCAACGGCGGTCATGGGCGGCGAGGCCACCGCCGGCACCCCGTTGGAGCTGCTGAATTCGATCGGCTGGCAGCCCGCCGTCAGCTGGGGCGTGCCGGCGATCGTGGCCTTCGCAGACCTTCTCCGGGCCGGGCTCGGGCCGACCGCCGATCCGGTCGAGCACTGGCTGAAGGAGACCGCGTGGGCGCTGGGGATCACCAGCGCCCAACTGGACCGCCTGCACCGGGCGACGGATGCCCACTGGGCCGTTGAGCAGTCGCCCCACCAGGCCGCGGTGGCCGCCACCGCCGGAGAGGAAATCGAGTCGGACGTGCGCAGGACGATCATCATCGACGAGATGGCGAAGAGCTCCGGCCGACAGTTGATCCGGGGCAGCGTACCGCCGCGCAACCTGTACTTCACCGGTCGCGAGGAGACCCTCGCGGCGCTGGAGCAGACGCTGGTGTCGCAGAATCGCGCGTCGGTCCTGCCCGAGGCGAGCCTGCAGGGGTTCGGCGGGGTGGGCAAGACGCAGGTGGCGATCGAGTTCGCCTACCGGTACGCCGACCGCTACGAGCTCATCTGGTGGATCTCCGCCGAGGAGCCCACCGCCGTCCGCACGTCTCTCGCCGCCCTCGGCGAGCGCCTGGGGCTTCCACCCAGCACGGGCATGGAGCAGACCGTCCGCACGGTCCTGGACGCGCTGTCCACGACGTCGCTGAGCTGGCTGCTGGTCTACGACAACGCCGACGACCCGGTGCAGCTGGCGCCGCTGATGCCCTCGGCGAACCTGGTCGGCGAGCGCGGGCACGTGCTGGTGACGTCGCGCAACACGGCGTGGTCGGCGAACGGGCTGACGCTCGAGGTGGACGTGTTCAGCCGGGCGGAGAGCAAGGAGCTGCTGCGCAAGCGCCGCCCCTCGATGTCGGAGGGCGACGCCGACCGGTTGGCGGAGAAGCTGGGCGACCTGCCCCTGGCCCTGGAGCAGGCCGCCAGTTGGCTGCTCACGATGGTGTCCTCGGTCGGGGAGTACCTCGCCGATCTCGAACGGCACGCCCGCCAGCTCCTGGCGGAAGGGCAGCCCCGGCAGTATCGCGGGACGGTCCTCACGGTGGTCTCGCTGGCGATCGCGAAGCTGCGCGAGCAGGCGCCCGTCTCGGCCCAGCTGCTCGACCTGCTCGCCTACCTGGCGCCCGACCCCATCCCGACCCGGCTGCTGTGGGAGGGCCGGCGAGCGGGGGTGAGCGAGCCCCTGCGCACGACCCTGCAGGAACGCAACGACATCGCGCGGGCCGTCCGGCACCTCGGCTCCTTCGGGCTGGCCAAGGTGGACAACGCCAGCCGCCGGGTCCAGGTGCACCGGCTGGTGCAGGCGGTGCTGCGGGAAGGGCTGGCCGAGCAGCCCGACAACGAGGGCCTGTGCAACGCGCGACGGTTGCTGGCCGCCGCCAACCCGGGCTTCCCCGACGACCGGAGTACGTGGCCGCGGCACGCCGACATCGCCCCGCACATCCGGGTCGCCAACCTGATCGGCGGCGACCTCGACGAGCGCCGAACGGTCATGGACCAGCTCCGCTACGTCTACAACCTGGGCGACTTCGAAGGCTGCCGGGATCTGGCCGAGGAGATCCTCGCCGCCTGGGACCGGCCGGACGAGCACGGCGAGGAGAGCGCGGACCCGCTGACGCTGCTTGCGCTGCGCCGATACGCGGATGCCCTGCGCGGCCTCGGGGACCGGCGCGCGGCCGAGCTCGGGCGGCAGGCGTACGAGCGGATGCGCCGGCACCTGGGCGAGGAGCACGAGTACACGCTGGGCGCGGCCAACAGCGTCGGCGCGGACCTGCGCCGCGCGGGCGAGTTCGCCGCCGCCGCGGAGCTGGACGAGCGCACCCTCGAGGCCCACCGGCGGATCCTCGGCGAGGGCGACCCGGCCACCCTGCGGATCATGAATTCGGTGGCCATGGACCGCCGGCTGGCCGGCGACTTCCAGGGTGCGTACGAGCTCAACGTCGAGTCGGAGCGGCAGGCCCGCACGGCGCTGGAGGACGGGACGTACGCGACCGTGCTCGCGCAGGAGGCCCAGGCCCGGGACCTGTACCTGCTCGGCCGGTACGCCGACGCGCTGGACCTGCTCGACTCGTCGCTGCCGGTGCAGCAGGACCTGCTCGGGATGGACCACCTGACCGTCCTCCGGGCGACCTGCGTACACACGGCGTGTCTGCGCAAGACCGGCCGGCTCACCGAGGCGGCGGAGGAGGGGCTGGCGAACTACCGGGCCGTCACCCGGCGCTTCGGCGTGGACCACCTGCTGGCCGCGGAGGCCGCCATGACGTGCGCCAACGCCATGCGGGCGGCGGGCGACACCACCCAGGCGTACGCGCTGGCGATCCGCGGCCAGGCCACCTTCAAGGCGGCGTTCGGGGAGCGGCACCCGATCACGCTGTGCGCGGCCGTGAACCTCGGCGTGATCCTGCGCGCCCGCAACTTCGACCGGGAGGCGACCGAGCTGGGCGAGACCACCCTGCGGGCCATGCGCGAGGTGCTGCCCGATTCGCACCCCTACCTGCTGAGCGCCCGCTCGGCCCAGGCGATCAATCTGGTCCGGTCGCACCGGCTGGCCCAGGCCCAGGCGGCGTCGGCCGCGATCCTCGCCGACTCCCGGCGGATCCGCGGTCCCGAGCATCCGTACACGCTGTACTGCGCCACGAACGCCGCCATCGACCTCATCGACACCGGCGACGAGGCGGCCGGGCGGGCGCTGCTCGACGAGGCGACCGCCGCCCTGGAACGCCACTTCGGGCCGGAGCACCCCGAGGTGACGTCCGCGCGCGGCCAGCGCCGGATCGAGTGCGACATCGAGACCATCGGGCTCGCCTGATCACGGCAACCGGGCCCGCCAGGCCCGCTCGGTCACCGCCAGCGCGTGCCGCGCCGCCCGGTCCACGCCCGCGGGCACCGGTACGGCCATCAGCGCGGCGATCCGCTCGGCGAGCCGGGCGGTCCACCACCGGCCGGCGGCGGTGAGGCCCGGCGCCCCGTCGAGTTCCCGCACGCCGCGGTCGACCCGCGCCCGCACCTCGGCGAACTGAACCGTCGCCCGCGCCGCCAGCTCCTCGTGCCGGCGGAGCGCGTGCCACACCTCGGCCACGGCGGTGAACGCGTACACCCCGTGGATCAACCCGCTGATCGGCCGGCGGTCCCGGCGCCACGGCGCGAAGTACCAGTTGTCGTCGGGGCCGAAGAGTCGGACCATGCCCAGCAGGGCGTTGAGCTTGCTGTGCTGGAATTCGTGCACCATCGTCACGGCCAGGTCGACGGGGTCCGCGTCGGGGTGGGCGGCGAAGGCCCCGAACGCGTCCGCGTGGGTGATGCTCTGGCGGCCGCCGCCGACGTCCGCCAGCGGGACGAGCGTCGTGAGCCCCGCGGCCAGCTCCGCCGCCTGCCCCGGGTCGTGGTCGACGAGCAGGCGCCAGGCATCGGCCAGCCGGCCTTCGAGGGCCGCGAGCCGGTCCGCGGCCAGCCGCGGCGCGACCGGGACGCCGAAACAGTCGCGGTACGGGTCGACGTCGTCGACGGCCAGCTCCAGGAGGCTGCCGCGGTGGGCGGCCCGGACCACGCGCACCGGCAGCCAGCCCGCGCCCGCCCACCGGGCGGGGCCGGCGGGCGCCGTCCCCCGCCACACGCCCAGCCCGGGCACGGGGATCACCCCGTCGCAGGGGACCGGCGGCACCGGCGGGTACGCCAGCCCCGCCACCGTGGCACCGGCCAGCGCGGCGTACGGCAGGTAGTCCGGCCGCCCGGCCGCGTCACCGCGCACCCGGTCGACCGCCCACACGCCCAACCACGGATGCGCCAGTACGCGGTCCACCGCGTCGGGGGCGCGGTCATGGGCCTGGGCCAGCAGCAGGGCCGCCGGCGCGAGCGCCGGATCCGCGTCGGCGAGGCTCTTGATGATCAGCGCCGTGCGGCTGCGCTGGGCGGACCGCAGCGTACGGACAAGGGCGTCGCCGGCGCTACCGGCGGCCAGCCGGTCGAACTCTGCCGGGCTCAGCCGGAGTTGCTGCCGGGATCCACATAGCTGTTCCATCCGGCAAGCGTCGCCTCCCGGGGAGTCCGCAGCAGTGCCACCAATTCCTGGATCCGTCGCGCCAGATCCGGATCCTTGTCGCGCATCAGTGCGCTGAGACTCTCCGCCGATACGTCCGCCAGCCACAAGTGGTCGGGCACGCTGCGCTGCTCACTCATCAACACCCCGTGGTTGCTGGAGTACCGAAAGTATAACCACAGCGCCAGTAGAGACCACCATGGATGATGGACCCGTGGATGATCCGCTCACGACGGATCGTCGACTATTACACCTCGCGGTCTCGGGAGGACAGCGACTGCAGGCCCGCCCGCAGGCCCGTCTGGAGTGGACCAGGATCACGGAGTTGCTGCGTGACCTCCTGCCCGCACCGCCGGCCCGGGTGCTGGACGTCGGTGGTGGGACCGCTCCACGCCCGCGAGCCGGCACTCCTGGCTTCGAGCGGGCACCTGCTCGCGGCCGGCACCACCCACGGATGACGTCGGGTCGGGCCGGTTCACGACCTGTGCGCGGCGGCCGGCGCCGGCCGGTGGTAGCCCTCCATCAGCCGGCCGCCGGCGCGGCCGAGAACCCCGTACGCGGCTTGCCGCAATGGGCGCGGGTCGCCCCCGGCCGCCGCGCGCATGGCGGCGGTGAGCGCGCCGTGCAGTGGGGGGTCGATGTCGCGGAGCCGCCGGCTGAGCCACTTGCCGGCGCCCAGCCAGGAGCCGGCCGCGGTCAGGGCCAGGGTGGCCGCCTCGGTGAAGACCGTTGTCGCGATGAAGAGGACCTCGTCGGGGTCCGTGGCACCGTCCAGGTCGTCGAGGGCGTCGGACAGCTGGTAGCGCAGGTCCGCCAGATCGTCGACGCTGGCCGGCGGCGGGCCGGCAGCCCACCGCCGGCGCGCGTCGGCCTGCAACCGCGCACCGGTGCCGTCCGCGTCCACCAGCAGCTCGCCCAGCCCGACCATGGCCAGCAGCGGCGAGTGGCGGCCCGCCACCTCACGCGCCACGAACCATTCGAACGAGCCCGGTGTTTGCACGAACAGCTCGACGGGCCAGCCGGCGTGCCGCACCGTTTCGCGGAACACCGGGTGCCCGCCGGCGCGGATGACGACGATGTCGAGATCCGACGTCGGCGTCCGGGCGGGGCTCAGCACACCGGGGCCCAGATACGCGGCGAGCGCCTCCGGGAACCGGTCGCGCAGGAGGTCGAGGGACGCGTTCACAGGCTGCACGGATCCACTGTGCCGCACAGCCCGCCCGACCCACCACGCGGTTGCCGTACCCGATCGATCAGTTGTTCTGCAGGTCGCCCAGGCCGGCCATCAGCTCAGCGAAGTCGGCCGTCTCGCCCGCCGGCGGGGCGTTGATCGACACGGGCTTGCCGTAGTCCCCGTAGTCGACCGTCATGTCGCTGAAGCTGCCGGCCACCGACCGGACGCGCCGGGGCTGGTACTTCTCATCGATCCACACGTCGGTCTTCACCGTTTTCACGCCCGCCTTCGCGAGCTCCTTCTGGACGCTCGTGCGCAGCTTGGCGTCCACCTGCCGCAGGTAGGTGCTCACGGGCTGGGTGGTGGTGTAGTGCACGGTCTGCACACCGCCGACGGTCTCCTCACCGACAACGGTGAAAGTGCCGCTGGCCAGCAGCGTCTTGACCTGCCTGACGGGATCGATGTCGTCGAACTGGCGGGTCAGGTTCGCACCGGCGCCCGCCTTCGCCACGTCCATCTTGAGCCAGCTCTTGCCGTCCATGCTGGCCCGGTCCTTGGCCGCGATCTGGACGTAGAAGACGCTACCGATCATCCGTACGACGGTCGGCGTGCCGTCCGCGTCCTTCGCGGTGATCTCGACCTTCGGCGGATCCTCCAGCGCGACGACCCCGCTGGCCGCCACCTTCTCCCCGGCGGCGGTGCCGACCATGGTGAGGCTGACCGAGGTCGCCTTGTCGGTGGTGGCGACGGTCTTCTGCAGCGAGCCCTTCGCGTCGCTCACCAGCAACGCCAGCACGTTCGGCTTGTCGGGGCTCTTCGCCCCCGCCGGCGCGGAACCGGCATCGCCGGTGCACCCGGCGAGTGGTCCCACCAGGAGCGCGGAGATGGCGAGAGCGGTTGGCACTTTCCAGCGTGACACGAGACGGATCCCCCGGGACTTGACCTGGTACGTCGACAGAAGCCCGGGACGCTACCCCATCCGCAAGACGCCCGCCGCCCCGTTTCACTGTGGCGTACGCGACCCGCGTCCCGGGCAGTCAGCGCACCGGTCGGGCGCACCGGCGTCGGCTGTGCCGTCCCAGCCGAAACGGTCCGACATTACCTGCCCGGGGGGCGAAGACTCAGTCGACTGGGTGTACCTGATCTGGTCGTAGCGTCACCAAGGCCGCGGTCTCGCCGTCACTATTGACGAATTCAACTTCGTAGGCGAGCCGGGGACTGTGGAACACGTGGACGATCGTTCCGGTGGCGCCGGCCGCCAACCCGTCCTCCGGCAACGCCGCTGAGAGAACCACAACATCCAACAACTTCATCGTCAGCCCTTCTTCGGAGGGAACGATATCGTGGTCATCCGTGGGACGGCTGATCCCTCCTCCACGATCCAACCAGTCCGTACGGTGATGGTCCCGCTAGGACCCGTCAGGTCCACGTCCACGCTCCACCGCTGGCCGTACTCATCCGCCCTCCCGCGAATCGGTGTCCCGCCGGGAATGGCCTCAGAAATCTGCCGCTCGACGAGCGCGGCGTCCTCCGGACGAAGACCTGTGGCGGAGTTGATGACGCGATACTTGTTGCGTCCGACGGGATGTTCCGGGTTCATCGCATATTCGGAAATCTTGCGGCTGTCGACCTCCGCGTCCTCGAAGGCCGGCGCCCGCGGCCCTTCGGGTGGCTCCGGACCACCGCCACCCGGCTCCGTCGGGGTGTCGCCCTGCGGTTTTGGCGCCGGCTTTCCGCCTTCGCCATCGGGGCCGGTTGGCTCGGAGCGGGCGAGGCGGCGGAGCAGCGCCTGCAACTCCTCGATCAGCCCGCTCAGTCGGGTCAGCATCGGCGCCAGCCGCCGCAGGCTCCGGATCAATGCGGCGAGCAGCTCACCGATCCGCGCCACCCACTTCGCCACCAGGCTCGCGACCTGCGACGCCACCCACGGCGTCGCCACCCCCAGCGTCAGCCCCGTCTCGGCCAGCCACATCGGCAACCGCACCGCCAACACCGACACGAAATCCGCGATCAGATCCCGCACCAGCTCCCGCACCAACGCCACCAGCAGCCCGGCACCCTCCACCAACGCGCCCACGCCGCCGGCGGCCCGACCCACCGCCTCCACCGCCCGCAGCTGCTCAGCCGCATGCGCCCGATACGCCGCCCCCGACCCGCCACCCCACCCGGCGACTTCCGCCGACACCGCCGCCTGAAGATCTCCGGCCACCGCGGAACAGTTCGCCGCCACGTTGCGCCACGTCTGCGCGAACGCCGAGATCTGATCCGGGTCCCCGGCCAACCAGTCCAACGCGTCCGACAACGGCTTCACGTGCTCCAGCAGCCAGCCCACACCCCAACTGACCACCGACCCCACCGGATCCAGCACCGTCGCCAACGCGTCCAGCCCGGTCGCCACCCCACCGATCGAGCCGTCGATCCAACTCCCCGACTCGATCCCCGCCACCGTCTCCGCGACGCCCTCGACCAGGCCCAGCCCCGTGTACCACCGCGTCGAATCGACCCTCTCCGCCACCAGCGGATTCGCGACCGCGTCGGTCACAGCGGCAACTCGATCGGCCCACCGGCGCCGGTGACGCGCCGGGCGCTGGCGGCGTCGGTGGACTCCGCCGCGGTGGCTACCGCGCGGAGGTTGCCGGCCGTTTCCCACAGCGCCGACGCGGAGTCGGCCAGCGCCACCACCACCCTGTCGGCCACCGGGCTGATCAACCCGGGCAGGAAGGCGCAGAGCTGCCCGTACGCCTCGGCGCCGAGCTGGACCTGTGCGGCGGCGCCGCGCCCTGTCGCCATGCCGTCGGCGGCCGCCTGGACGGAATCCGCGTGCCGCCGCACCGCTGCGACCGGCAGGCGTGTCTCATCGGCCACGGCGGCCCACCGGCCCGTCGTCGGCGGCGCCGTCGCCCGGGGCCGCCGCCGGCTCCGGGAACCGTGCCGCGTACGACGCCACGACCGCCCGTCCCGTCTCGGAGTCGGCGCCGACCGTGTCGCGTACCGCAGAAGCCACCTGCCCGGCCAGTTGCGCCTGCGCCCGCGCGATCGTGGCCATGATCGCCTCGGCCAGCTCCGCCCCCGGCATGCGCTGCACCCGGTCGGCCAGCTCCAGGGCGGTCACCACGCCCGACGCGGCCACCGTCACGCGGACCGCGCCGCGGGCACCGACCGCCGAGGCCGTGACCGTGGACACCCGGTCCGAGAGCTCGGCGGCGGCCCGCGCCTGGGCCGACACCTGGGCCGTCCAAAACCGCACCCACTCCTGCGCCTCGTCCGGATCCCGACCCTGCACCAGTTACCCCCGCGACCCGACCTGACCGGAGGCGCCATCCAACCACGCCCGCGGGAGCCGCCGCAGCACGGCCGTCGGCCAGCCGACAAACCGGCCGCCCGACCGGCCCGGTGCTCGTGAAGGATCGGTGGGGTCAGGGCCCCACCGATCCTTCACGTTTCCCGAGCGGCTCCCGCTACAGCGTGCGGGCCAGGCGGTCGGCGAGCAGGCGGGTGAAGCGGGCCGGGTCCTTCAGTTCGCCGCCTTCGGCGAGCAGTGCGATCGCGTACAGCAACTCGGCCGTCTCGGTCAGCGCCTCGGCGTCCTCGCCCTGCTCGTGCGCCTTGCGCATGCCCGTCACCAGGGCGTGTGCGGGGTTGAGCTCCAGGATCCGCTTGATCGCCGGCACCTCCTGCCCCATCGCCCGGTACAGCTTCTCCAGCGTGGGCGTGACGTCGTGCTCGTCGCCGACGATGCAGGCCGGCGAGGTGGTGAGGCGGGCGGAGAGCCGCACCTCCTTGACGTCGTCCTGCAGCTTGGTGCCCAGCCAGGTGAGCAGCGGGGCGAAGTCCTTGCGCTGCTGCTCCCGCTCGGGCTCGGCGTCCTTCTTCTCGTCCTCGGAGTCGAGGTCGACCTGGCCCTTGGCGATGGACTGGAGCTGCTTGCCGTCGTACTGGCCGACCCGCTCGACCCACAGCTCGTCCACCGGGTCGGTGAGGATCAGCACCTCGTAGCCCTTGGCGCGGAAGGCCTCCATGTGCGGCGAGTTTTCGATCATCGAGCGGGACTCGCCCGTCATCACGTAGATGTCGGTCTGGCCGTCCTTCATCCGCGCCACGTAGTCGCGCAGCGTGGTGAGCTGCTCCGGGTCGTGCGTCGACGCCACCGAGAGGATGTCCAGGATCGCGCCCTGGTTGTCGCTGTCCTCGAGGAGGCCTTCCTTCACGGCCCGGCCGAATTCGCTCCAGAAGGTGCGGTACTTGTCGGCGTCGTTCGCCATCAGGTCCTTGACCGTTGACAGCACCTTCTTGACCAGCCGCCGACGGACCAGTTGGATCTGCCGGTCCTGCTGGAGGATCTCGCGGGAGATGTTCAGGGACAGGTCGTGGGCGTCCACCACTCCCTTGACGAAGCGCAGGTAGTTCGGCATCAGCGCTTCGCAGTCGTCCATGATGAACACGCGCTTGACGTACAGCTGGACCCCGCGCTTGGCGTCCCGCATGAACAGGTCGAACGGCGCGTGGGACGGGATGAACAGCAGCGCCTCGTACTCGAAGGTGCCCTCGGCCTTCATGTGGACGATCTCGAGCGGGTCCGTCCAGTCGTGGCTGACGTGCTTGTAGAACTCGTGGTATTCCTCGTCGCTGACCTCGCTGCGCGGGCGGGCCCAGAGCGCCTTCATCGAGTTCAGCGTCTTGGTCTCGGTGGTCGCCTCGCCGCCTTCCTCGGCGGCGGGCCGCTCCACGGCCATCCGGATCGGCCAGGCGATGAAGTCGGAGTACCGCTTGACGATCTCGCGGATCTTCCACTCGGCGGTGTAGTCGTGGAGCTGGTCCTCACTGTCCTCCGGCTTGAGGTGCACGGTCACCGCCGTGCCGGCCGGGGCGTCGTCGACGGCCTCGATGACGTACGTGCCCTCGCCGGTCGACTCCCACCGGGTGCCCTCGCTGTGGCCGGCGCGGCGGGTCACCAGCGTCACCTTCTCGGCGACCATGAAGGTGGCGTAGAAACCGACGCCGAACTGCCCGATCAGCTCCTGCGACGCCGCGGCGTCCTTCGACTCCCGCATCGCTCGCAGCAGCTCGGCCGTGCCGGACTTGGCGATCGTGCCGATGAGCTGCACGACCTCGTCGCGGGACATTCCGATGCCGTTGTCGCGCACCGTCAGCGTGCGGTGCTCCTTGTCGACCTCGATGGCGATGTGCAGGTCGGACGTGTCCACCTGCAGGTCCTTGTCGATCATCGACTCGAGGCGCAGCTTGTCCAGCGCGTCCGACCCGTTCGAGATCAGCTCTCGGAGAAAGATGTCTTTGTTGGAGTAGATCGAATGGACCATCAGCTGCAGCAGCTGACGCGCCTCGGCCTGGAATTCGAGCGTTTCCATCCGGTTGCTCACGCCGACTCCCTCCCGCTTGATTGGGGTATCGCCAGAAAGGATACGAGAGCTAGCGGGCGGCCCGGCGGGGCGCTCCGGCCCCGACGCCGCCGGCCGGCTCGGCGACCCGCTCCGCAGCCGGCGGCCTGCGGCGCCGGGCGGACGTGAACGTCGGCTCGAGGAGTACCACGACCAGCGCGGCGACCGTGAGCAGGGCCCCCACCAGCGCCGTGCTGCGGACGCCGGCCGACGGCAGGAGCAGGCTGCCGATCAGCGCGCCCGCCGTGATGCCGACGTTGAACGCCGTCGAGGTGCCGGCCGCCGCCATGTCGGAACTGCCGGGGGCGACCTGCAGCACCCGCGCGCCCAGGGCGGTGGCGAGGGCGGACAGCGTCAGGCCGGCGACGGCCACCGTGGCGGCCGCCGGGACCCGGCTCGCGCCGAAGACGAACTGCCCGCCCAGCGCCAGTACCTGCACCGCCACCAGGCCGACCATGGTCGGCCACGGCCAGCGGTCCATGAGGATGCCGGCGGCGACGACTCCCAGTACGCCGGTCAGCCCGCGGAGCAGCAGCAGCGGCCCGAGCGCCGACGGTGGGAAGCCGGAGATGTCGGTGAGGAACGGGGTGACGTAGGTGAAGGCGGTGAAGGCGCCCGTCACGGCCAGGGCGGTCATCACGACCAGCGACCAGTACCGGCCGGCGTCGGGCGTCGATCCGCGATCGGCGTGGCTGTGCCCGGGCGCGACCGTCGGCAGCAGCGCCGCGATCGCGACCAGGCACACCAGGCCCAGCCCGGCCAGCCCGAGGAACGCGGCCCGCCAGCCGGCCTGCTGGCCCAGCCACGTGCCGGCGGGAACGCCGAGCACCCCGGCGAGCGAGCTGCCGGCGAACAGGACCGCGATCGCGCGGCCGCGCACCGCCGGGGAGAAGAGACCGGCCGCGGCCGGTGCGATGACGGACCAGAACAGCGCCTGGCTCAGCGCCGTCAGCATTCGGGCCACGAGCAGCAACCAGTAGGTGGGCGCGACGGCGGACACGCAGGTGGCCACGACGAAGATCCCGAGCAGCACGGTCAGCAGCGACCGCCGCGACAGCCGGCGGGTCAGGCGGGTCAGCGGGACGGAAGCCAGGACCACCACCAGGCCGTACCCCGTGACCAGCAGGCCGACGGCGGACGGCGAGCTCCGCAGATCGTCGGCGATGAGGCTCAGCAGGCCGATCGGCAGGATCTCCGTCGTCACGTACGCGAACGCCGAGATCGACAACGCCAGCAGGGCACCGACCGCCTTTCCGGTCGCGGTCCGCTCTCGCATGCTTCCCCCTCGTACCCGGCGCCACGCCGATCAATGCTTCCGTCAAAGTACATTATGAAGGAAGCATAGGCCATGGCGGACGAGCCGGGCTGGGGCCCACCGGGCGTATTCGCTGCGCCGCCGGGGAATGGTGCCCCCATGGCGGCGGACCGGTTGGTGACGGCGGAGACCCTGGGTGCCTGGCTGCTCAAGTGCAACGCCGACGCGTCGGACGTCGCCAGCCGGCCCGCCGGGCACCGGATCGACCGGTGGTGCGTGCTGCCGGGTTACCGCAGCGCCCTGATGGCCGCCGGGCAGCGGGTGGTCTTCTGGGTCAGCGGCAGCCGGCGGCGGCTCCCGTACGGCATCTGGGGCGTCGGCCGCCTCGCCGGCGCGGCCGCCATGGGGCCGGCCGGCGACGGGCCGGGCACGCGGTTGTCGGTACCGCTGGACCTGGTCCTGCTGGGCGACGCCCACCGGGTACGCCGCGACGAGCTGCGGGCCGATCCCCGGTTCGCCGGCCTGGAGGTGCTGCGCCAGCCGCAGGCCGGCAACCCGTCGTTCCTCACCGTGGCGCAGGCCCACGCGCTCGCCGGGTACGTGCGCTGGCCATCCTGACCGCCACCCGGCCGGCGGGTCGCCTCACCGGGCCAGCCTCGGCCGCAGCTCGGCCGCGGCCGGGTGGCGCAGATCCTCCAGGAGTCCCAGCGCCCGCCGCCAGGTCGCCCGGGCGAGGTCGGGCGCGCCGGCGACCTCGTGCGTGTCGCCGAGGTGGATGAGGGTGTCCGCCTCGTGGAAGCGGTCGCCGGCCTCCCGGAACAGGGACACCGCCCGCCCGTACGACGCGGCGGCGCGGCCGTGCTCGCCGAGCTGATGCTGGGCGAAGCCCAGGCTGTCCCAGGTGGCCGCCTGCCCGAGCCGGTTGCCCAGCACCAGGTGCAGCGCCAGCGCCCGTTCGATGCAGGTGACCGCCTCGTCGTGGTCGCCCAGCAGCGTGTGATACCAGCCCACCGCGTTCAGCGCCCGGGCCTGCCCGATCCGGTGGCCGGCCGCGGAGAACAGGTCCAAGGCGCGGCGCGCATGCTGGAGCGCCGGTCGGTGGGCGCCGCCCCGCTCCTCGACCAGGGCCAGGTCGAGGCGGCTGTGGGCCTGCCCGATCAGGTCACCGGCGCCGGCGGACAGCACGACGGCCTCGTCGAGCAGGGACCGCGCGCCCGCGTACCGGCCGAGCCGGATGAACGCGCGGGCGAGGTTGCGCCGGGCGTGCCCCTCGCCCGGCCGGTCCCCCAGCGCGGCCGCGGCCGCGAGCGCGTCGGTCTGGGTGGCCGCCAGGTCGTGCCAGTGCCCGCACCAGTCCAGGAAGTCGCCCAGCGCCCAGGCCAGCTGCCACGCGTGCGTGCCGAAACCGTCGGCCGCCAGCCGGACCAGCCGCGTCAGCACGGGGTGCTCCGCCTGGAACCACGCCCGGGCCGCCGCCGCGTCGGCCGGCTCGGCCCGCGTCACGCCGGGTCGGGGCGCCGGCACCGTGACCGGGTCGCGGTGCGGGTACAGCAGCATGGCGGCGGCCCGCGCGGCGTGCAGGTAGTGGTCCAGCAGCCGGTGCACGGCCGACCGCCGCTCGGTGCCCGGATCGAGCAGGCGGGCCTGCTCGATGGCGTACGCCCGGAGCAGGTCGTGTGCCGCGTACCGGCCC
Organism: Pilimelia sp.; assembly: GCA_035634075.1. Lineage (GTDB taxonomy): Bacteria > Actinomycetota > Actinomycetes > Mycobacteriales > Micromonosporaceae > DASQDS01. The sequence continues at coordinate 17,223 of DASQDS010000421.1, forward strand.
GGCCGGTGCTCTGTGAGCAGGTGGGCGCCCGTAAGTTCCATGAGCACTGGCCGGACCGCGGCGACCGGCCAGCCGGCCAGGCTGGCCGCCGCGGCCGTGCCGACATCGGGCCCGGGATGCAGGCCGAGCAGCCGGAACAGGGTCGCCGCGGGTGCGCTGAGATGGTGGTACGAGCACCGGAACGCGGTGCGCGCGTCCCCGGCGGCGTCCTCCCCGGTGAAGGCGGCCAACCCGTCGCCCGCCGCGTCCAGTTCGTCGGCCAGCAGGCGCAGCGCGGTGCCGGGCCGCGCGCTCGCCCGGGCGGCCGCGATGGCCAGGGCCAGGGGCAGCCGGGCGCACCGGTTGATGATGTCGTCCGCCGCGGCGGGTTCGTCCCGCAGCCGGTGCGGACCGATCCGGTACGCGAGCAGCAGGCGCGCCTCGCCCACCGACAGCAGCCCCACCCCGATCGGCTGCGCGCCCTCGACGGCCACCAGGCCGGACAGCGCGTTGCGGCTGGTCACCACCGTGCGGCAGGTGGCGGAACCGGGCAGCAGGGGGCGCACCTGGTCGGCGTCGTGCGCGTTGTCCAGCACGACCAGCACCCGCCGCTCGGCCAGCAGGCTGCGGTACAGGGCCGCCTGCGCGGCCAGGCCGGCCGGGACGCGGGCGGCGGTGACCCCGAACGCGTCGAGGAAGCCGCGGACCGCCTCGCCGGGGCTCATCGGCGCCGCGGCAGCGTCGAAGCCGCGCAGGTTGACGTAGAGCGGGCCGTCCGGGAACCGGGCCGAGGCCCGGTGCGCCCAGTGCACCGCGAGGGCGGTCTTGCCGGCGCCGGCGGTGCCGGACAGCACCGCCACCTGGGCCG